>JAATVT010000015.1 GCA_014523685.1 Nitrososphaerales archaeon TH5893 | reverse complement strand
GCAGGCAAGACTTGTACTTGTTGATGCTTTTGGAATTGTGCTCAAAAATGTGTTCGATCTGCTCGGGATTGAAGCATTACGTAGAATGTAACGCATGGTTAAGCTCTGGCAGACCGAATGTAAACGCAAATCTAATGTTTAGTACCAGATTTCTAATCCAGACCGAGAGAAAGAGTTATTTAATGCTTAAATTAAGCGGAACGAAGCCTGTTACAATACGGTGGGGTGGCAGAGCGGCCATGCGTTCGCCTGCAGAATGAAATATACCATGCAACGAGCGAATTTATAGGGGTTCGAATCCCCTCCCCACCTTTGAACCCTCAGATCGATTTCAAGAAGTACCATGGGATCAAGGCAAATCTGGAATTACAATAGCCTAATGAGGGTGACGATGCAAAATTCATACAATGCACCCAGGATATCATACAATGTTCAGGAAAATTACGTGCATCAGCGCTCTGTTCCTTACAAGAAGCGTCTTTGGAAGATATTTAGTAGACTCCCCTGAGAACGATATGAGATATCTAAAAACCTAGGTTCATCACCCCCTCGGCTGCAACAGCAATAAGTCACTTCAAATAAAAATGAAATAAACGTTTAACTCATACCCTATTTAAATTCTACATTACTAACTTATCGACAGAAGGTGGACACAACTAAAGTCATAAATATAATATCAAAAATCATCTCCTATATGGTAAAGAAAGATTGGGAAATCCTAAGAGAAAGGTCAGCTACATGCAAAAAGTGTGGTCTGACAGCGCGCAATCAATTCGAACTCGATGACCATGTCAGTCATGCGCACGCAGGTGATAATGTCGCAGATGAATCTGGTCCCAAGAATTCTGAACGAAAGCATGAACCAAATCCATAGCCATTTCGAAATATAGAAATAGTGAGGGAGCTGCTGCAGTCTGTATTAGTTACGCTACGAGGTCATCGTTGAGTTTTTTCCATGGGTTTCATGATATTGATGCTAGATTTACAAATAATTACCACTGTATTTTATTATCTATTAAACCCAGAAGAGTTCGTTAGTTTTAGAGCTGACCTTATCTTACAGTGTTATCCCATAGATTCTTCAGACGTTGAAAGTGCGCTCTGCGTTTGTTAGGAACGGTTTTAACCTAATGGTAACAGTATCCACGCTAAGGGATAATTGGATTATTACAAAAAGGTTTGATATGTGCAGGGTATGATACTATCGTTTAGTGCTATACACTTACTATTATGATTGCTGAATGAATAGGTGGACCCGGTTCTAATATTGAGAAATTCCATCCGGAACATTGCAAGATGTTTACATAAGTTATTGGAACTTATGCATTGACGAGAATCAACTGAGAACTTTGGCAAGTTCCGTATAAATTGGTAATTGGCCAAGAAACCTGGAACTGGCATTCATGGCGAGCACCTCGAATACAGACTCTCGTTTCATTGGGTCAGCAATCACTGAACCAATTCACTCAGACGAATCTAATGGTCCTGAAAAAATGCTGTTCGTCAAAAATAATTACTAAAGAAAAGATTTCACTTGGGCAACTGGGAAAGCTTTGACCCAGCGTAAATGTATGACATTAGATGAAGTGAACCTGTAATTGCATAACCTCATTGTATCAAATGTAAGTCAGACCCTTTATATTTCGTGGAAATAGAAAATCTCGGTTCGCTATTCAATCATTAATAATACCGTCGATTGATTTATTAACTAAATTTATGTACTTGCCCTAACATATGCCAAATGACTCTTCAACGAGAGTTGACAAGGACTCGCTTGGTGATATCTTAATACCTTCAGATGCATACTATGGGCCATTCACAGCCAGAGCTAAGCAGCAGTACAATGTTACAGGCCAACCTGCACATATTTGTCTTATCAAGGCTTATGTAATGATAAAACGGTCAGCGGCTTTAGCAAATAAGAATCTTCATGTTCTTGACGAAGAGAGAGCTGATGCGATAATAAAATCATGCGATGAAATTTTAGACGGTAAGTTTGTAGATCAATTTGTGTTAGACTCAATAAATTCTGGCGCAGGAACTGCTTTTAATATGAATTGCAATGAAGTTATTGCAAATCGATCACTGGAAATTTTGGGAATGAAGAAAGGACAATACAACATCATTAGCCCTAATGATCACGTGAATATGTCGCAATCGAGCAATGATACATTCCCAACTGCAATGCACGTTGCTATACTTCTAAATTCATTTGAAATGTTATCAGCTATGGAGCTCGTTATAACCACGATGGGCAAGAAAGCTGAAGAATTCAGGGACACTATTAAAGTTGGGAGGACCCATTTAATGGATGCACTTCCTGTGACTCTAGGAAATGAATTTGGAGCATATGCGTATTCAATAAAGCAAGCAATGCAGATGATAATATTGGCAGGAAATAAGTTAGAATATGTTGGTCTAGGAGGAACGGCGGTAGGCACTGGAGCGAATACTCCTAAGGGATATAGAGAATCTGCAATTAGATACTTGGCAGATATTACTCGGCTTGATCTAAAACCTTCTGAAAATATGTTTTATTCATTGCAAAGCAAACTCGACGTGGCCAACTACAGTTGTTCTCTCAGAAATCTCGCGTTGGAATTAATCAAAATTGCTAATGACATCCGGTTGATGGCTTCAGGTCCAGTGGCTGGTTTTGCTGAAATTTTTATTCCGCCGGTTCATCCTGGTTCATCAATCATGCCAGGAAAAGTTAACCCATCATTGGCAGAATGTCTCACTATGATATGTTTTAATATGATTGGAAATGATGTATCCGTCGCTATGGCTGCTCAAGCAGGCCAATTGGAACTTAATGTTATGTTGCCTGGAATGCTTAAATGCGTTCTGGATTCAATGGATATGCTGAAGAACTTTCTTCCTGTGTTTTCCAGAAATATGATCGATGGCATCAAGGAAAATAAAAAAAGGATGGAATCATACGTGGAGGAGAGTCCTACGCTTGTAACTCTATTGAATCCCTATATAGGGTACCTACAAGCAGCGGAAATATACAAAGAATCAATCAAGACAAAAGTAAGCATTAGAGAATTAATTCTAAGAAGAGGACTTATGACAAAGGAGGAAATAGATAGAATACTTTCCAAAGAAAACATCCTGGGTTCGACCTAATTTTGTAATCAATGTCAAAGTCATACAAAAACATAGGTTAGAAATTCGATACTTGCCAAATACTTGTTGTTATATGATATCGCGCATCTGGGGAATATTCCTGTCTTTTTATATTGAACGAATACTTCGAATTTCGCCTGCCTTGTCTTTCCAATAGGGGATTTTTCATTAATGATCAATTACAGAATCGTCCAGGTTACGGTTATTTTTCTAGATATATCATCCTTAGAGTTCATTTTACTATAATAATATCCTGGCCCTTAGTAAGCACACAAGATAGTATATATAAAATAGGTTATGTAACAATGCTTGAGTCATTCCTTCTGAAAATAATAATTCCTGTAGTTACTGGATGTAAGTAACGTCCCCTAACAACTTTAAAAATTTGGTAGTGATAAGATAACGTGTAAAAACTATTTTAAATGAAGAATGGATCAAATAATTACTATTTAATACCATAATAGTTATTGGTGCTTCTTTTATTCGAAGTCAGTGTATGCTCATCCATAACAATGAAGCATAGAAGCAGACTGGAAATTATATCTCTTATTTTAGACATAGCTACACGAAATGATGGAGTTACGCAAAAAAAGATCCTATATAGGGCATACTTATCATATGAGCATCTAAAAAAATATCTAACTCTTTTACAGGAAAATGAACTCATAAATTATCACGAACAAGAAGGAAAGGTATACAGAACAACTGAAAAAGGATTGCACTTTTTAAACCTTTATGCGAAACTCAACGAAGTAGTGGCCATGACAAATGACATTATTGTTCGGTAGGAATCATGTCTGATACACCAAGGCATGGATCTCGAAAAGATATGCCCTAAGAATTCATTACATTACAAATCGTTCATTTCTAAAAAAGTGAGAATTCTAGTAGGATACGATCTAAAATTCAGAAGTGTGACAAGGAATTTTCAATAACCGGTAACAATCAAATAATATATTTCGAGATGTGACCATGTTAAAAGTCATTTTAACGACGCTTCACGTCAGCCTGTCGAAATTGCTGTAACCAATAAATCAAAGTAGCTACAAATATTCATGAAGCCCATGAACACACATATGGATAATTCAGTTCGTATTGTCGGAGTAAATGATAGAAAAAAACTTCGCAAGCGTTATAACAAATTTGTGATTATTAACCTTGAAAAACGAGCTTTTCTCCGTAATTTGATAAGACGCAACACTCGATGTGAACATAAGCAAATTTATACACAGG
>JAATVT010000126.1 GCA_014523685.1 Nitrososphaerales archaeon TH5893 | reverse complement strand
TTCGTAGAATGTGATTTTATAGAGATTATACTGGGGTATTTTGGTCAGGTTATCCAATGTTAGACCTGGTAAGGCCCCGATGCGGCATCCAGTTGTTGCTAATATCAGAATAATCATTTTCATCCTATGATCAGCAGTAGCTAGCGCCTGCGCAATCTGTTCATTAGTATAGGCCTTGTCTTTTGAGACTCGCCTGTACTCTCCAAAATAACGGGCTATCTTCTTCCTGTTAAGGAGGATATCGTTTAGCTGGTAGAACGTAAAGATGGGGGCTAGCATGCATTTCATTGTAGCATAAGAAAGGCCGTCATTTCGAAGGAACATTATGTAGTCTATAAGGTGGGCTTCGATAACCTTCGCATTGGCGTTGTTTGTCTCCAATAACTGGTCTATTTCTGTGAGTTTGAGGTACTTCATGTATGTCTTTAGTGAGTTTAGATAGACCGTCCTGGTGGCTGGACTTCTTAAGGCGTTGACAAAGTTCTGATAACATCGACTTTGACTCCCGTTATCGGTAGTCTTTATGGTTGTTTCTGTCTCAGTCAAAAGGTCATTTAGTATGTCTAAAGGGCCTATTTTAAGACATATAAATGACCACAAACCATGATTTTCAACCTATTACCAAATCACAAATATCTCAATAGGTATGTTTAAACTGAGCGTGGATTGTCTCAAAAGACAAGTCCTAGCACCAAGTCTATCATTCAGACAACCACCTTTAGCAATCTTCTAGATGGGGTAAAAACACCTGCAACTAGGGAAGCATACGGGAATTCCTTAAAGAGGTGCATGAATCACCAAAAGATTTCAAACCCTCACAACCTTCTTAATGATCGGCAATAGCCGTCGTATTTTACAATGTTTTTAAAACAGCACATAGCCTAAGGGAAAACTAAGAGAAAGAATACAGTAAGAACCTTCCATTTCCTTAGAGTTATTTCTTCTTTTCTTCATAGGATTTTATCAACAATGCAATAATGTCTTGCATACTTCTATCATCTGTTACACCTTCCCTACACTTGACTACAACATGATCATCTGGCTTGGGTTCGACTTCTTTCACTATTTCTGCATCCTACGTACCTCGTACCTCGGACGCATATAGGTTTCTACTTTATTCTTTTCTCTGGAGAAACGAACTATCTTACTGATTTGTGGTCAATTAGGAGTACTACAGAAGCACAGTAAAAGCGAATTGTTGTCGTACGCATTTGTGTTACATGCATGGTATACAGAGTATGCTTATGCAAATGGAAGTAAAGTAAAATAACTGTGTCTACTTCTACATTGAACTCACTCACGCATAAATCTACTAAATCTAAAATCACCCTCAACATCAATATAGAAGGGATTGCTGCCGTCAATAAAATAATAACTTAAATGTGAAAAAGTCAAAGTGAAGAAAATGTGGTTTTTACCATCCTAACGACTCGGCTGATTTTGCAGCAGCATCATCTAGAGCTAGTTCCGGCTCTTTTGAACCTGAAAAAACATCATCCATCGCTTGATTTATATGATTAGCTATTTGAGGATACTCCGGAATGCTGGGTCTGCCCCTACCTAGTTCAATCATGGAGATCATTTCTTGATAATATGGGATAGACTGTTCAAGCTGCATTGAATAATTGCCTTGTCCTATAGCCACTTGTGTAGGAAGATATCCGTATTTCTCTAACCACGGCACAAGTATCTTTGGTTCTAACATTATAGTAATTAACTCCCATGCCAGATCTTTGTGTGTAGATGTAGAAGGAATGCTCAACTCCCATCCGCCCATCATTGTACTAGTTTGAATACTCTCATTAGGGACTGGAAATGCAGGTAAGAATCCCACCATTTGCTCGACGCTTTGCCAATCACGAAATATGCTTGGCATCCACGAACCAGATAACATAACTGCAAATTTTCTATCGACAAACTGGATATCCAATGTTGTTTGTGGTTTGAGGCCTATGTCAAGTTGCTTTTTAATAAACCCAAGAGCCTGGACTCCCTCTGAGCTATTATAACTTGGGAACCAGTAAGTATCTTTTGTAGGGTGTCCTGATCTACTTTCAACTATTGTTCCTCCTAGCATCCAAAGATATGGATACCACATATCTACAGCGGTTCCAACATCACCATTAAGGTGCATGGATTGTATTAGGGTATTATTCCCTTCTTTCTTGGCTGCTTGTATTGTATTGTTAATCTTTTTTGCCTCTGCAAGATATCCATTCCAAGTTTTTAATGAATCTGGGTTGACATTTGATTTGTTCAATATGTCCTTCCAATACCACATACCCCTTACATCAGTCCATGCCCAGATACCATATATTTTGTCATTATATATCATGCCATCTAAACTTATTTCATAGAAATCAGATAGCCTTCCCCACTTTTTGGTCAAATTACTTAGGTCAGTCAAAAGGCCCTTTGCAGCAAATTCTCCTAACCAGATCTGATCAATAGATGCCAAATCGAAACTATTAGTCTTATTAGATAATGATTCCAAGAGTGATATTCTGGTGATATTATATGGAAACATAGTATAGTTCAGATGAATGTCTAAGTTGGGATGTCTTTTCCTCAGCTCTTCCAAAGAAGGTTGAAATAGAACCTGCCAGTCCTGACCAGCAAGGTCAGTAAGTACGGCTCTGAGTGTAACTTGTTCTTCGTTTCTACTCGTTGCCGATGAAGCAATAGCGGGACTGATATTTGTTCCTATGCCAAACCCTAATATCAGCACAAAAACCCCACAAATAATAATAGGTAGGGGTTTAGCGCTATTGTTAAACATATTATTGTGGGTTACACTAGCAATTATAAATATTCTGATCTTTTCGTGACTTAATTTTTTTGTAATTATACCTTTCTTGAAGATTCGCCCGTAGTCTTGATATTCCCGCTAGATTTTCTATGACTGATTTATTTGGGGGACTATTGAGAACAGGGTTACAGAATCTAAACAACTATTAATCTTAATCCTCAGCTATCTTATTTGCTTATGGCAAAACTTGCAGTTATAGTTGGTTCTGTTAGACGTGATAGGCAAGGCATAAAAGTGGCTCGCTGGATAGAAAGAAAGCTACAAGGTCGTAATCACATAGTGTACTTTATCGATCCTGTTAAGCTTGAATTACCCCTGCTGGATAGAATGTATAAAGAAATGTCTGACCCACCTGAAAAAATAAGAGATCTTAGAAATATGATTAGCGATGCGGAAGGATATATTCCTGTTACCCCTGAATATAACCATAGTACATCAAGTGCGATGAAAAATACTTTAGACTACTTTTTAGAAGAGTATTACTTTAAACCTTCGGCTATTGTTTCCTATTCCCCTGGAATATTTGGAGGCGTGAATGCTGCACAGCAACTCAGGTTGATATTCGCTGAATTAGGAGCCCCAGCTATACCCTCATCTTTTGTTGTACCAAGAGTCCACGAGGCCTTCGCCGAAAATGGAGACCTGATCGATGATGCATATAACAAAAGAATCATCAAGTTCTTCGAAGAATTCGAGTGGTATGTTGAAGCACTTAAGAACCAAAGGGCAAAAGGTGTTCCATATTAAGAATAATAATGGACCAAGAATCGGTGTTAAGTATTTTTTCTATCACTTAAGTAAATAGGTAGACTAATGTGAATAAAATGAGATATTTTTCCTTCAATCTTAAAGCTTCTGAGACCATATAGTGACAATGACTCAGAAAGCAAAAATATGGGTCGATATCCGCGTCTATAAGTATTTGCCTTCTTGTAGACAAGTCCATGTTAAACAAAAGAAAGATATTCTCATTATTTGTGATTACATATAATTTTTAAACTTATTATTCGATATGTACTATTCTCTCCCAAGTGGCGATAAAATCTTAACTTCGTCTACTGGGTTCTCCAATTTTTCCTTCTCACACTTAATATTTTTCTTATTTGCTCCCTTTTGTGTTGAGCCTACTGCAAAAACGTATCTTACGCCCTGAGACCTTATTTCGTTAGTCAAGATAGCATTAAAGTGTTCCACATCCCGCCTTACGTCCTCCTCTGTGTGTTTATTTGTTGTTGCTACAATGTACTGAAAAGTATCATTTTGATAGCGATGAATCTCATACGAGTTTGCCATATAGGTTTTTCCATTATCGTATAATGAAATATGTATTAAGATGCATTGTTAGAAATTATTGAGTTAGGTTGTAACCGCTTAAAATTGGGAGCTGCGAAAAGTTAAATTGAAATAAATTGAAAATCCGAGTTTCCAAAGTATCACACACTAATGTTTTAAGCTCTTACATAATTTTTTTTAATACACATTCAAAATAACCCTTTCCAAACCATAATCTATTATCATGGTATTTGGAGATGGCAAAAAATGGAATAATAATGCCCAAAGTGAAAGTATTCGTGATAAGTTGCGAGAAG
>JAATVT010000014.1 GCA_014523685.1 Nitrososphaerales archaeon TH5893 | reverse complement strand
GGCCCTTGTCTCAGTGCCCATCTCCGGGCTCCTCCTCTCAGAGCCCGTACCGGTAACAGGTTTGGTGGGCCATTACCTCACCAACAGCCTGATCGGCCGCAGTCCAATCCAGAGGCCATGTAGATTTGAGCCATAAAACATTCCAGTACTTATGACCTATCGCGGTTTATCCTCAGTTTCCCGAGGTTATCCACGTCCTTTGGGCATGTTGACTACGTGTTACTGAGCCGTTCGCCACGTATTATTCATACGTTGACTCGCATGGCTTAGTCTCACTCTGATAGCAGTCGGGTCCGGCAGGATCAACCGGAGTCAATCCTTTGCAGGATTTTAATAATTTTAATAAGAGTACGGCCGGACAACTTTGCTATGTTAGTTATTGTGCGGGTCGTGTGACCAACGTCAGATTCAATGATACACATCGAACCTCCATATTATGAGCGCAACTGGAGGTCAGTGGATCACAAAATGGCACTAGGACCAATACATCCTCACTGACGCCGCCTTATAGATTACGTTCACACAGCATGTCACGTAATTAGAATATAAATCTTCGCGCTACTACTTAGATGAGATATTTTCCATTCAAGTCGATATCAAATGGTTTTTTAGACATTAAAAAATTTTTGTTCGGAAAAATGTATATGGCTCTGTCAACAATTTATTGACTCATCTGTATTCTACTGATGGAACGCTAGTAAACTCCAAACAAATAAAAGAATCCCTCGAGGTTTTCGTAGATAAGGATAGATGAAATTTGAAGAATATCAGGCAGCCTACCAAAGAAAGACACGATTATCAAAAAAGCTCTACACCCGTTCGCAACATGTTTTCGCGGGAGGAATAAACCATAATATTCGATTCTTTAGTCCTTACCCTTTTTTCGTACAGAAAGCAATCAAGAATTGCCTCTTCGATGTTGACGGCAATAAATATACAGACTATTGGATGGGCCACTGGGCTCTTATTCTTGGACATTCACACCGAGCAGTTTCTTCCGTATCTTCCAGACAAGCTAAATCCGGAATACTGTTCGGTACTGCAAACACCTTAAGTGTACAGTTGGCTGAAACAATTCAAAAACTTATGCCTAGGGCTGAACTAATGCGATTTTCAAGTACAGGTTCTGAAGCAACAATGTATTCTGTGCGTTTAGCCAGAGCAGCTACTGGGAAAAGAGTGATTGCGAAAGTGATTGGAGGATGGCATGGGTTTAACACAACTCTGTTGCAGACCGTAAATTACCCGTTCGAATTTGACGAAAGTTTAGGCTTAATTCAGGAAGAAGAACAATTTGTGGAATCCATACCTTTTAATGATTTAGATCGTTCTCTAAAGATACTAGAGACCAGAAAGGATGATTTGGCTGGCATAATCATTGAACCTGTCCTCGGAGCAGGCGGATGCGTCCCCGCTACTCGCGATTATTTGATAGGATTACAGGAGTTTGCAAAAAAGAATTCAAGTCTTTTCATTCTAGATGAAATTGTCACGGGATTCAGGATTTCAATTCATGGTGCAATGAGTGAATATAACCTTGAACCTGATTTATTTACATTGGGGAAAATAATTGGAGGAGGTATGCCCGTGGGTCTTGTTTGCGGCAGCAAAGAGATAATGTCGCTTGCAGACCCTATCATGAGAGATCAAAAGTACAAGCGATGTTCAATAGGAGGTGGGACATTTTCAGCTAACCCGGCAACTATGAGCGCAGGACTCTCAACACTAAATTATCTGAAAAGTAACAAGCAGACCATTTATACAAAATTAAATTCCTTGGGCGAACAACTAAGAAAGAGACTTACACGTCTGTTTAATGACTCAAAAATTAATGTAAAGGTGACTGGAATGGGGTCGCTTTTCATGCCTCACTTTCTCGGAAGAAGAGATAACAACAAGGACAAAGTCGATAACGCCCTGGATGTGACAACTGCGAACCAAAAGCTGTTACATATGTATCACATTTCACTTATGGCCAGACACAACATTTTTTTTCTTCCAGGTAAGATGGGCTGCTTCTCTGATGCTCACAACACCAATGACCTAGAGCGATTAATCTCTGCAACCGAGGCCATAGTGGAGTCAGGAGTGCTCAACTGACAAGAGCACTATGGGATGTTGGGTAGTGATTACAGATCAGATCATATGAATCAGTTTAATACGCGTGCAAGCCTATGGCGTTGATGAAAAGAAGAGTGTCCAATGATATCCTCAGGATATTTGGAGATAGATTTCTTTCTCCTGATGAGGAGAAGATACGTTTGGGATCGATCACTTCAACCGATTCAATGCCCAAGGACTCGAGTATGCCTCTAAATGAAGAAACTGCAATAAATCCCAAAGGAAAATTTTGGATAGAAGCCTATGGTTGTTCTTCAAGCATGAATGATTCTGAAATTATATCTGGGATTCTAAGAAATGAGGGGTACTTGATTTCTAAAACACCGTATGATTCTTCAGTTAATATTATAGTAACTTGCTCTGTCAAAGATGCCACAGAACATCGAATGTTGCATAGAGTGAAAAAACTCACTGAATTAGGAAGTCCGTTAATTGTTGCTGGCTGTCTCCCCAAGGCTGACAGACGCAAAGTTGAAGCACTCAATCCATCCGCGAGTTTGATGGGACCTGACACGATCGAAAAGGTAACAGAAGTTGTCTGCTCTGCCATTTCGGGACAAAGGCAGGTCGAACTTGAAGTCAATGAGTCGTCTCCGAAACTCAACATACCTAAAATACGGCTCAATCCTGTAGTAAGCATAGTGCAGATAGCCAGCGGTTGTTTGAGCGAGTGTTCTTTTTGTCAGACGAAGTTGGTCAAAGGAAATTTGAAAAGCTATAGACCTGGAGATATAGTTAGGCAAATCAAGGCAGACATTAACCAAGGGTGTAAAGAAATTTGGCTTTCGTCAACAGACAATGGTTGTTATGGAAGAGACATTGGGAGCAATTTGGCTTCACTGCTCCAACAATGCTGCGAACTTGATGGAGAGTTCAAGATAAGAATAGGCATGATGAATCCAATGTATATTCCTCAGTTATTGAGTCCATTACTCGACATTCTATTGCATGAGAGCAAAGTATTGAAGTTCCTACACATACCCGTACAAAGTGGTAGCGATAGAATATTGCGAAAGATGCGAAGAGGCCATTCTGCGTTGACATTCATGAAGGGGGTACAATTTTTTAGAGAGAGGATTCCAAAGATTACAATTGCTACTGATGTCATAGTAGGTTATCCCTCAGAGACGGAAGAAGATTTTCAGCAAACTGTGGACTTGCTCAAGAAGACTAGACCAGATATTGTTAATATCTCAAAGTACAGCGCTAGGCCCGGTGTTTTAGCTTCTTCTGAAAAGAAGGTCCCTAGTCACGTTACTAAGAAAAGGACGCATACTTTGGACAAACTTGCAAAGGAAATTAGTTTGGTCCGTAACTCTCAATGGGTCGGGTGGACTGGAAATATTATAATAGATGAGGTAAAAGACAATTTCATACAGGGAAGAAATTTCGCATACAAACCTGTTGTTTTGGATCCCACCCATTACAAGAAGGCGAGCATACATGCTTTATCATTAGGGTCTGAGATCAAGGTTACAGTTTTTAAATTTACTAAGCATGCATTATGGGCGAAGCTGCTATAGCTCACAATAAAATGATCTGGCTCAATTGTTTGTTTCCCTCATAGTCGGAGAGCACCGACCGAAACTCTTAACTAATAAATAGTCTACACCACATAGGGGAAATTTTGATGTCTGATCAAGATTCTGTGAGGATGAAGAATCCTTTATTACTGATAGGCATTGGTGGTGTGGGGACCAAGCTGGCCGCCGCTTCTAACAATAATCTTGGGTATGACTGCTTGTTAATTAGTAATGATAGGAGGGATCTTACAAGCGACAATTGCGATTCAGTCTTTATTGATTCTCAGCCCTGGGTTAATCCATCTAGTCACAAGATCCGTTCTTTGGGATTGCAATCCGAAGCTAAAATTAGATCCAGTTTGGGAGCTCACTCCACAATAGTACTGGTTGCGAATTTAGCTGGGAGATGCGGTACGGCAATTGGTCCCCTTATAAGTAGAATCTCAAAGGAAGATCCTTCAAAAAAAGTAATCTCTTTTGTCATAATGCCATTTAGGTTCGAGAAGGACAGGATATTCCAAGCTGGTGTCTCACTGAGGCGCTTGAGAGAATCCTCTGATGCTACAATAGTTATCGATAATGATGCTCTTTTGAATAACAACCCTGACCTATCACTAACCAAATGTTATGAAATCACAAACGAGGCACTCTGTGAGGTTATTGCATCTATTTCTAGTACATTTATTCAGAATTCAGTAAGCCTTTTGTGCACGGGAAGGCCGGACAGTAAATCAGCAGAATCACGTGTCAAGGATTGTCTTTCAATGTTGTATGAAAACTCCGATCCATCGGCCATAAAAATGGCTACTCTCTATCTCATGGGTGGGGCCGAACTCTCGGTTGGCACAGTGAATTCCATTGCGAACATTCTCCACGAAATCTTTAAGCAACGAGAGGTGGTTGATGTATCCCTTGCGATGCACAATTCGCAGGCACTGAGGGTGCATCTGCTTGCGGCCGTACATGAGACGACACGATTTAATAATTATGATCCACTCGCAGAAGTAATCCCGAGAGAAAATACTCTGGACTGGGAAGAAATGGAGTCTTCACCAGATATTGAAATTACAATACCAAATCTAGAGTAGTACCCAGATTCGCTCGATACCTTCAGAGTAAGATAGTTTATTCATATAATACAACGTCGAAAGGTTAGAAGGAAAACTGGGCGTGTCTATTTCGCCTCAAAACGAAGGTTATTTCTTGTTTCACTTTTTTGTCTTTTTTCCTTTTGTTTTTTTAGCCGCTGTTTTTTTCTTGCCTTTGCTTGATTCCTTTGGGTCTTTTTCTTCAGTATCTGACTGTTCATTTAGCTTTTCATCTTGAACCTTTTCCGTATCTGGTAACGGTTCCTGTGCTGGTTCTAATTCGGCTTGCTCGTCAATTGCTTCACTTTTATCACTGTCCTTCTTTATAACTTCCTCGTAAGGAGAAACAACCACAACCCCATCCTCATCTTTAGTCATTCTAACTCTCAATCTTCTGGGTGGATTTGCTTTACCTTTTTTCCAAACATGTCTGTTTAGCTCCTGATCCAATTTGACTAAATTACTCTTCATATGTTTTTCAGCAAATCCTCTTATCATATTTACGACTCTGTCAGTTCTTCGATATCTCGGAGTTAACCAGGCCTTCCCGAGATTTATTGTGTAAATCCGGGATAGGTTCTCTTCAGCTGATGACGACATTATTTTTCCTCACATTAAATATTGTTAATATTCTCCTTATCCGACGTTAACGTCAGACCTCCGCCATAGCCTCCTCTTGGGATTAGTTCTCACATGTCTATGAGTTCGTATGATAACCCATGCTGGTACTGGTTGATTTCGTTTTATACGACCCAAGAGTCTTTTTTTTCTCGAGGTATTTTTTCTGGCGGCCATAACAAGAAGAACCTTATATTTTACCTATTTTTAAGTGTTCTTTGTTGATTTTCAGCGAATAAAAAAATGAAACACGCGTATAGCTTCAAACAATGGTAAAGACTATATTTCTTAATTCATTCTGACTGGCTGCCAAATAGGTTTTTATTCCATATTGACAAAATTCTCTTATTGCTATTCCCCAAACGATGTTCCTATAGGACCGGAAATAATCTGTGTCAGTATCCGCCATCTGAGGTGATTTCCGTCGTTACAGAATCTGGAGAATACATGGTGGGGGTAATATGTTCTGAGCACAGAAATCACGTAAAAAGTCGCATTAAGCAACGTCAAAAGAGGGGTGAAATTCCGAACGGAAATATTAGATTTCAAGATATTAAGATAGTTACTACGAACTGTGTGAAGGTATATTGAAAAGAACTTGTATAGTATTATTTTATTGATCAGAGGATAGAATTTTTTCTGGACCAGAAGATCGAAATATCCCTTTTATCTGGAACATCGTTGATTATTATCCTCATATATCATTTGTATTAACTGAACAGACAGGTCCAGAACCGTCAAGCACATTAATTAAATTTTGAGCGGCGATTCTTGACATTTTTGTCCTCGTATCAACTGTGGCGCTACCAATATGTGGTAACACGATTAAGTTCGATAAGCGCAACAGCTTATTACCTTTAGTAAGAGGTTCGTGGCTATAAGTATCTAATGCTGCCCCCCGAATCCACTTTTTCCGTAGGGCCTCGGCCAGATCATTTTCATCAACGATACCCCCCCTTGCAGTATTGATAAGGTATGAACTCTTCTTCATTTTGCTAAATTCGTCTCTGCCGAGCATGTTAGTACTATCTTGATTAAGTCCGGTATGAATGGTGAGAAAGTCGCTATTTCTGAGTAGTTCATTCATCCCTACATACGTTACACCCAGTTCTGCCTCAAGACTCTCTTCTAACCGATGCCTGCTATTATAAATGACTTCCATTTTAAATCCCTTTGCTCGCCGAGCAACTGCTCGACCGATCCTTCCCAATCCAAGAACACCTAACGTCGAATTGTGAACATTAGAACCCAATAGCAGGTTAGGCATCCATCCCACCTTCCATGCTCCTCTTCTTACAAATTTGTCAGCTTCGACTATTCTTCTTGATATGGCCAAAATTAGGGCGAAAGTCAAGTCTGCTGTGGCCTCAGCAAGTACATCACCAGTAGTCGCAACAACGACACCCCTTTTTGTCGCCTCTGTCACATCGATGTGATCATAGCCTGTGCTATAGGAACTTATAACTTTGAGGTTTGGTCCCGCTTCATCTAGCACTTTCTTATCCATCTTATCAGAGAGTGTACATAGTATCCCGTCCATATTTCGTATGCCCTTTCTTAACTCTAGTCTTGTTGGTGGCCGGATGGAGTCATGAATGGAAACTTGATATTTGGCTGCAAGCAATGAACTTGCCGGTTCAAGAATCTTCCTAGTTAAATATACTTTTTTTTTCTTCACGATACTGATGCTGTTCAAATCATCGTATGTAATATCCTTGCTATTATTCGAAACATAGAATTTATTGAGATTTGGTTCTCATATAGGAGAAAAGAGCCATAGCCCGCTGATAATTAATGCAGGTAACGAATACTATAAAATGAGTAACAAAACATATGTTTATCGTCGTTCCTCGAGCACATGGTAGTAAGATAGAAAATGGATTTACTTGATAAAAAAATTTTATCTTCGTTGTACCTTAGTTCACTTGTTCCAGAAATATCACCTTATGATAGAATTTGGTCTGGAAGTCATGTTCCAAGAGAGGTCTATGATCAGAAAATATTAGAGCTTTCCCGAAAAGGACTTGTTGACAATAATCATGATCCGCAGATCTCCTTCATTGGGAGGGATTCCATAAGAGTTGTTTTGGTTGGAGGAGTTTTTGACTTAATTCACCCCGGCCATGTGCATACCCTTAAAGCCGCTAAAATGCTTGGTGACGTTTTGGTAGTAGTTATCGCCAGAACGGCTACTGCGAAAAAAATACGAGGGGAAAGAAAAATCTTTCATGATGAACTACTCAGGCAGGAATTGGTTTCTTCTTTGCAGTTTGTTGATCTTGCGATTATCGGTAAGGAAGGAACACTATATGATACGGTAGAGTTTGTAAAGCCAGATATTATTGCATTAGGATATGATCAGGCTCACACCGAAAAGGACATTTCGCAAAACTGCGCAGCACGGAAGCTGAACGTAAGGGTTGTCAGGCTAAATACACCTTTACCAGTAACTAAGAGCTCGAGGTTGAAAGATGATCTTGGGGATTCATTCTATAATACCTAATGTGCTCATTACCTCTTGTAATATGAGCTGTAACTGAGATATAATCGCCATTCTTAATTTTGGCACTTTCTTTAATTGAAATTGGGGCGATGATTTCTATCGTGTTGTCGTCGTAGTGTGTGCGTTCCAGAACGAGTAAGGCAGCGTTTTTGACAAGTTCGTTATTAATTTCTACTGGATAACATTTTACCCATCCATAGGTTCTAAGTTTATCAGAAAACCCTTCAATAAAAACCGAAGGATATGTACTCAAGTCTCGTCTCGAACGAATGGAAACAGGATCTGAAAGCTCAATATTCAGAGTGCCAGGAAAGGGGATATAGCCAAGCTTTTGTCTAAATTGCTTGCGGTACCCTTCAAGTGACATGTAATAAGCTCCCTCTCCCATTCCCGAAACAACGTGGCCTTCCAACGTTATAACCTCGCCTCCGTACGACTCTATTGCCGAACGCAATTTGTTGTAAAAGTTGCTAACTTGCAAATAACCTTTATCTGTAATCTTGATTCTTATAGAGTGGCCTGTTCTCATCCTATCTACATAACCCATAGTCTCTAGCTCAAGAACGTACTTTGAAGCTGATTGTTGAGATCTATCTATATTTTTGCTTAACTGAGTAGTCGTAAGTTCAACATAGTTCTTGTGTGCACCCAAAAACAGGAGATGAATCAAAGTCAGTATATGTTGAAACCTAATGTCCATTATGACATCTAATTGATAACACCCATATCGTGAAAAGTACGTACTTTGACATCTGATGTCCTCCTGAGATCTCCAGTTCTATGCCCTATAATATACTCAATTCCGACCTTGTCTGCTGCCTCTACTAGTCTCTGGGTGATTATGCCATCTAGCACTAGCATCTTGGCCCCTTCTGTCCCATTAAGTTTCTTTATGAGATCTGAGACTGGGAGCTTGAGGATCGTTCTCATGGAAGGATCGAGTATTATGGCCTCTAGAGTCTCATTGATTTGTGGATACAACTCTTTTACTATAGATAATACTTCAATACTATCATTAGTGCGTGAAGGTATCTGGCTGGGAGGAACCTGCTGGTTTATGTCCTGGGAGATATCTTGCGCCTCCTTCTTTTCTCTTCTGTGTTGCAATTTTACTTCGGAACCGTGTGCGTGTTCCTCAGCAGTTTGCACCTGACGCTGAGCATACGCGTTTTGTCTATTATCGAGAACAGTGGTTGATGATATTACCTCCTTTAGAATCTCAGTTATCTCAAGAGGTGTTAGTTCTTCAACCTCGCTTCCAGCTGGCGCTCTCAATACTTTATGTATTGTTACGAGACCTTGTAGTTCCTTAAGTATCAAGTCCCCTGCTCTATCTCCGTCAATAAAGGCTACTACTTTCTTACCCTCTGTAAGTTTAATTATCGTCTCATCAATTTTTGCACCTTCTATAGCAATAGAATTATCAAATCCTGCTCGGAGCAAGTTGATAACATCTGCCCGGCCCTCAACCAGAATTATCCAGTCAGAGTCGAATACACCCGTTCCACATGCCAGTTGTGCCTTTCCAAATGCGGTTAACCGGCCGGGCTTGCTCGCGTCATAAACATCTTTAAGCATTTCCTCTCCCTCACTGATAGTCTTCGTAGCCCACTCCTGAACTATCTTCTTGGCACGGTCAACAATAACCCTTTTTTTTATCGCACGAATGTCGTCTATTCCCACAAGCAAGAACTTTGCTTGAAAAGGTCCTACTTTATCTATGCTCTCGATCGCGGCGGCTATAAGCGCTGCTGTGGAAATGTCTGTACTCATTGGTATCAGCGCATCCCCCCTAGCCATATTTGACCTAGAATCTACGTTAACCTCAATTCTGCCAACTTTAGACACTTTCTGCAATTCGTTCAGGTTCATTTCTGGACCGAGCAATCCTTCAGTCTGACCAAATATCGCGCCTATGATATCTGCCTTCTCAACCAGACCGTCAACCTCGAATTTAAGTTTAACGTGATACTTTACAATACCAGTATTAGGCAATCTCATAACCTCATATACTATTATTGAAAGTACAAACTTTTTGCTAGAATATAAGTGCTTGGACTTTAACTCACTAATCGTGTCAAGTCTACAAATCTCATTACATTGACATATCTCAAATATACATGTACAGATCTTTTCTAGCCCCCCTAAACCCCAACACATGAGGTGCGTAGGAGATTAGATCCTCAATATGCCTAACTTTTCCATTCGATATTCTAGCTAAGGTTTTTTTGTAAAATAAACTGACATTTCCCCCCATTGGCTGCATCTGCTTTAGGAGCTTGCTTGTTAGATATTTTCCAGTCCTGTCCATGTCTAGGAGCAAAATTATCTTTTTGCCCAAGTGATTATGGTTGTCAACAAAATTATTAATCCCTTTATAGCGATTCAGAACTGTGATATTTCCAGTGAACCCAACCTTATTAAGGGCTTCTACGTCACGTTTGCCCTCAACAACAATAATAGAACCATTCTCTGATTCGATATTAAGTTTATCGACAAAAATACGTAAGCGAGATATTGTTGTCTCGTCCATAGGTCGATATCCCATGATGTGACGTTAACTGACATAGCAGAATTTAAGAATTTCCATTCAGACTCAAATAAGCGAGTGCGATTCGCTGAATAAAATTACTAAGAAAATCCCGTGTTAGTTACTTTACATGTTGATTCGCAGATAAAATTTGCGATCTAGAATCGATTCTTGCTTGCGACAACCTCAACCTAAACTGGTTGACCTGTTCCTTCTAATTCCGGACGAATCTGGAGAACAACTGAGGTAGGTCAACATATTATGTAAAGAACCCTCCAGGAAAACTTAAAATTTTATCTTGTTCTATCAATTCTGTTATTATGGAACTCGGCATGTTCCAGATGAATATCGGAGCGTCTGAATGGGGGATCATAATCCTACTAGTTGTACTAGTTATTATGGGGTCAAAAGGATCCTCTGGCTTAGCAAGGCTTCTTGGTCGGGCGGTTGGAGAATATGATAAGGCTAGGGAGATGATCCGGAATGAAAAAGATTACTCCCCGTCAGGGGATTCAATTTTTCCATCGGCTGTTGTACCCCAGGTCAGAGGTCCGGTCGGGACAGAAAGGGAGAAACTAGAGACCATTGCAAAAGCGTTGGGGATTGAAGAAGGCGAATTGACCGATGACCAGTTACGTTCCTTGATTTCACGAAAAATACAAAAGATATAGTTCTATAAATGTAAGTATTCCCGACATCCGGGATCTAGGATTTCTGATGCAGACATGAAAATGAAGACTATCTAGATATCTCCTGATGTATATTCAACACTTAAATATATCAGATTTTTTCCTGAATAGTATAATGTCGGAACCTACGGACAATAATACTATAAATCCCTTTTCAGTGGCGCTAAAACAGCTGGATGAGGCTTCTAAAATAATCGGAATTGACAAGGGAATGCATGACGTATTGGCACAGCCAAAACGTATTCTTATAGTTTCCATCCCTACTCGAATGGACAATGACGAGATTCACGTTTTTACCGGATTTAGGTCTCAACATAACGATGCTCGTGGTCCCTTTAAGGGTGGAATAAGATATCACCCTCAGGTAAGCATCGATGAGGTAAAGGCACTTTCCATGTGGATGACTTGGAAATGTGCTATCGCTAACATACCATATGGCGGGGGAAAAGGAGGTATAATTTGTAATCCTAAACAGATGTCGACTGGAGAACTAGAACGAATGACTCGACGTTATGCATATGCTATAGCCGATATTATCGGTCCCCATACCGACATTCCTGCTCCGGATGTATATACTGGCGGTAAGGAAATGTCCTGGATTATGGATACATACTCAGCCCTAAAGGGCAATTTTGTTCAGCCTGAGGTCATTACCGGAAAGCCACTGGCCATAGGTGGGTCACTGGGGAGAAATGAGGCTACGGGTAGAGGTCTGTCGTTTACCGTCAGAGAGGCTGCAAAGAAATTAGGGATTAACTTACGAGCTGCGACAGTTGCAGTACAAGGTTTTGGAAATGCTGGCCAATTTGCTGCACAGCTGCTTGAGGAGATGGGTGCGAAGGTGGTGGCAGTTTCTGACTCGCAAGGAGGAATTTCTAACAAGAACGGTATTTCTATTGGCTCGGCACGAGCGCACAAAGAAAAGACGGGATCAGTGGTGGGATTCCCAGGGTCTAATTCTATTTCCAATGAGGAGATTCTTGAGACGGACTGTACTATTTTGGTACCTGCGGCTCTTGAAAACCAGATCACCAAAAATAACGCTGCGAATGTCTCTGCAAAACTGGTCGCAGAAGCAGCGAATGGCCCGACAACACCGGAAGCAGATGAAATTCTGCACAAGAATAAGATAATGGTTATCCCTGATGTGTTGGCAAATAGCGGAGGAGTTACTGTTTCGTATTTTGAGTGGTTACAGAACCTCCGTAGAGAATATTGGACTGAAGAACAGGTTAACAGTATGCTTGATAAAAAGATGACTGAAGCCTTCTCAGATGTTTATGATACTCACGATAAATACCAGGTAAATATGCGCAATGCGAGCATAGCATTGGCTGTTGGCAGAGTAACTGAAGCGATAAAAACGAGAGGTCTTTGGCCTTAGCAACGGCGTGGAAAAAGTTTCTTGATTTTTAGCTAGCTTGAGGAAATAATTATAATGAAAAACTAAAAGTTAATCGGTGGAAAATGAATGTCCACATGAGCAACTCTTAGTTATGTTGGGATTATTGATTTTGAACCCTGAGCCCATCAAGCTTTCGATATAGTCTATGTTGGCTCCCTTTAGATAGTTTTGACTATAGCTATCTATCAATACCTTTACCCCATTTTGCTCTAGGACGTAATCATCCTCATCTGATTTCTCTTCAAAACCCATCCCATACGATAGGCCGGAACATCCTCCGCCAGAGACATAAACGCGTAGGAACAGACTATCTTTACCTTCTTGCTTCATGAACTCTGACACTTTTTCAGCTGCTTTTGGGGTTATGCTTACAATTTGGCTTTGTTCGACGCTTTCCATTACAAGTGATCTTACATATAAATATAATAAGCTTTCCTCGTGAAATAACAAATATCCACGATCTAATTATTCTGGGGCGTGGAAGGATAGCTTACTTCGTGCCGGTAATGCTTGACCATCTAGCAAGAGCCCCAGCAGAAGTAACCCATGTAATGACAGAATGATATACCGGTACGTTAGCATCTTCTATGCGTCTAGAGATTTTTTGAGTAAAAGGACCTCCCATCGCTCCCACGAGAATCGGCTTCTTTCGCTGTTTCTGAAAACTTCCAAGGATTTCTACTATGTTCTCTTCTAAAGGATCATCTTGAAAAACAAACCATGGCATTATTATGTCAACGTTGGGGTCATCTATGAATGCTTGAATCGCAAACCTATAGTCGTCAGCCGTGGCAGAGCCTGTTATGTCGCATGGATTGCCGATGACATAGGTAGGAGGATAATGTGCCTTCAGGTTCCTAACAGTTTTATCTCCGATTTCTGCTACGGCAAGCCCAAGTCTCTCAAAGTTATCTATTGCTGCAATGACAGGACCAGCTCCATTAGTTATCATGGCCACCCTATTTCCTTTAGGTACAGGCTGCCACGCAAGTGCCTTTAGGGATCCTGTAAGTTCCTCGTAGCTGTCAAGTGAGATTATCTTCGCCTGTTCGAGAGCACCTTTTACGACGTTATGTGAACCACCTAGGGAGCCTGTATGAGATGCAGCCTGTTTTGCCCCTCTCGTAGACCTGCCGTTCTTAAAAACTAGTATTGGCTTGTTCTTCTCCATTATTACTTTCTTAGCTGCATTCATGAATTTTCTCCCATCCCCAAATCCCTCGACATACAATCCAATTACTTTGGTACTTGGATCTTCGCTAAGGTACCAAATCATATCTGCCTCATCGACATCTGATCTGTTGCCGTATGAGATCATTTTGCTCATTCCGAATGCGTCGGATGTTTCCATGAATGCTATACCTACTGTCCCACTTTG
>JAATVT010000125.1 GCA_014523685.1 Nitrososphaerales archaeon TH5893 | reverse complement strand
CAGCCCTCAGAGAAGATCACAATAACATTGAAGGGAAAATCTAGACACTACGAACTTCAATTATACTGAATTAGGAATAAGTAAAGCATAATAAAGTATGAGCAGGTTTAGCATTATATCTTTCTCTACCGATACCATGATCAGTAAAATTTATTCTGTAAAGCCCGACCTAAGATTATGAAGATTGAGATTCGGAAAGCGGCATAGTGCATCATTTATATTTAAATGAAATATATGTCATTACATCAATTTCACTGACGAGGTGGATATCTTACAATAGTTACTGCATATGGTATCGACTCATATTAGTCAGAAAGAATCTCTCTAGTTTTAGAAGCCGATGACATAGATGGAAATCCTGAGGAAATGTCAAATCTGCTACGAGGTACAAAGTTTTTTAAATGATAATGAAACTACAATAGTAATATGGTAGCAATAAATTGTTAAATGATCTAGCATTATCTAGAATCATTATTTGTGAGAGAACAAGGTCACAAAATCTGGCAGATTCGTGTATTAAAGGACCTCTGTTGTACATTACTAGAATAGCACTAGGAATATCCAGGGCAGCGGACAGCACACGTTGTGCTCAGGAAATCAAAAGTTGAGATTATTTTGTAGAGACATCTGCCATAAGTATAAAGCCCACAAATCTGCTTTTGACAATAGCTATTATAGAAACGGGCATAAAAGATGCATAGAGTGTGAAACATTCTTACAATGGGAAGGACTTCGATGCCCTTGCTGTGGTCGTATTCTTAGGACAAGACCGCATAACACTATTTCTAAAGGAAAGTTGCGCCTTAAGACAGGTTTAGCTGGAACGGTCCTTAACTAAACAATGCTAAAATCTAGAGATCTAGGGTTAACTCCGATAGATCGCATTCATGTATATGAAAGAGAGATGAAAAAGAAATATCCTAGTAATTACATTCTGGACAATCCTCAATAGACATCTTTTCTGTACAATCATTTCATCCATCCCAAAATACTGTCGATATTCTTACAAGTTGGACATAAGGAATTTTTGAATCTCATTGCTAAAGGGTGTCTTCTTTTGTTGGTGTTCACCACTTTGTCAATTGTAATATCATGAAGAGGGCTTTGTATATGAACTTCCTCACTAACGATATATTCTTTTACTATTTCATAAGTAACTATGAATGGAATGAATGATTGTCTTCAATATGATCCTTCTAGAATGTGAGAACATTACTTGTCAAATTTGGATCTCCATACATTCCTATATTTTGAATACCATACTATAATAATTATCAAACCTATTATTAATCCAAATAGCGAATAAAAGTAGGAATTGGTAATGAAAAAACAATGTCCCCTAAGTTGTTCTAATTCTTGACTATTTTCGAGGCTCATGTTTTCCTTTCTACTAATCTCTGAGAGGCAATTTACTCCCTCGTTGTTTAGGTAGATGACCATAATGGTACTTGCAATCAAGAGAATCAGGCCTACCTTTAGATATCTATTTTTTACGATAGCGAGGTATATCTTTTTCATAAATCTAGTTTACACGCAGTCTCTTTACAAGACATGTGGAGCTATTTAAGAAATTTGCATGCCTATCCGAGGTATTTGAAAAAATCAAACCCAAGCTATAACCTGTTTATATCGGTAGAGTCCAACAATAGGATTAGAAATGCACTTGAATAATAGCTAGATACATCTGTGACGTATCATCTCGTAGAAATAATATTGCATCACTTTATTAGTGTTTATGTGTACTGTAAATATATGACCTTAACTATAGCTGTAAGTTGAGGAATGGAACCTATACTATGATGTTACCTACGTCATCCTCTCAATTACCGATCGACGAGTGTGAAGAGTGGATATGGGATATTTTAGATTGTAACAAAGCTTGTGGGTTTGAATATATAGCCGCGGATCATAAAGAGTTTTTGATATTAAATACAAATGATTTCTATGCAGATACAAAGGCGTTATACAAAATAAGAAGGCTTACTGGTATGAGGCTGATACAGATGAGTACCCACAATGGCAGTACACAACTGTGGTTTTTCCGGCCGAATCATGTCCACTGAACTTATTATGATATCTATTGTTCTCCGTAATGAAGATAATGCTACTCGAATGGCAAGTCCTGTTTATGAACATAGTTTGTAGTGTTTTCAAATAAAAAATAATCTGGAAGATGTCATATGGAAAGTCTGCATGTATATTCAAATATGAATGATTAGGACTAATGAAATAATATTACTTTTGGCATAAAGTGAAAGTCCTAGTAAGATAATGTGCAGAATCTGCGTGCTTTATCCTTATCCTACGCATTTGAGGTCAATTATATACAATGTCTCCTCTTATTCCATTCAGTGAGGGAGAATTTATAACAATATTGGGGCATTCTGAAGGTGGAAAGAGTATTCTGTTTAACATGTTAGCGAATATTGATATATCCAATGACGAGACAAAACTTATTGAAGGATTTTTGATTGATTCGAATATAAAACAAATTTTCAATGGAACAAGGGATCTGTACTATTCTTCTACTTCCTCGCAACCACCTTCAAATGCTATTGACGCAGTACCGACCAGTAGATTCAGATGTGAATTTTCTTCGACTGACCAGTCTAGTTAGAAATGCAAAATATCAGACAACAACAAATTACTAGAGAACTAGGCAAGAGGTTAGGTCTTGATGATTTAGCTAATATTACATTGTTTATAGCTGCATTTATTGGAATATGGCAGCTAGTATACATTTTGGGAATATGGCCACAAGTGTCAATGCCTTCTCCAGCTATGGTTGCCGAATCTTTTGCAGGCTTACTCCAAGATTTCACATTGATTAAGAGTATTGGAATGACTATGTATCGACTAGTTATTGCATTTACAATATCCATCATTATCGGAATAGCGGTTGGATTAGTTATGGTAAAAATTCCAGGATTTGGAAAAACAATGAGTTCCTTTGCTGTAGGATTACAATCGTTTCCAAGCATAGCCTGGGTGCCTTTTGCTATTTTGCTAATAGGGCTAAACGATTTCGCAATATTTTTTGTTGTAATAATGAGTTCAGTATTTTCTGTGATGATGTCAACATATAGTGGAATTCGTAACATCCCTCCTCTCTATATTCAAGCTTCAAGAAATATGGGTGCAAAGGGCTTTTCGCTTTTTAGATATGTGATGATTCCAGCAGCCACTCCTTCTTTACTTGTCGGAATAAAACAAGCATGGTCGTTTGCATGGCATGCACTAATAGGGGCAGAAATACTTATTGCAGCAGCCGTGGGCCTAGGTCATATCTTGCTTGTTGGCAGAGAATTCCAGCTTATGGATCAAATCATTGCATCGATGATTTCAATATTTGCGATTGGGTTGTTATTTGATAGAATTGTGTTTTCGAAGTTGGAAGATAAAGTACGAGATAGATGGGGTCTGAATCAAAATATTGAGAGGTAATGTAGAATAATAAAAATACGAGATGCTACAATCTATCATATATTATTAGATAAAT
>JAATVT010000124.1 GCA_014523685.1 Nitrososphaerales archaeon TH5893 | reverse complement strand
CTGTCAAGGAACTTGAATGGTCGATAACTTGTTTTTTCAGCTTCCATAAATCTTCCTCTCTGAAATATCCAGATACTTTACTCCCATTTCGAAGACAAAAGACTTGATTCGATCATAATCCTGCAAGAAATCGTGACCTTTCTCTGTTATGCTGAGTGGCTCTTGTGTGATCATATCTTTGTATTTCAACTCATTAATGTATCTAGCAAGCTTATCATAAGCGAGGTTACTACGGGTCTGGACTCTAGTGGGTTTTGCCTGACCGCTCTGTAATTCCAGCTCGATTGCGCTGAGGACATCATTGTATATTTCTAACTTATTTCGCTTAGGCTTAGGCAAATAAGATCTATTTTACTCCCTATTTAATAAGCCTCCCCTTGGGGAGTAATGCCTTTTATGCTGTTTGCCATAGGGGCGCCTATGAATAAATCAAATATAACAGAAATAGTGCAAGGGATAAGCGGTGAGGTCGACCACTTTGTCTACCGAGTGCCAAAAAAGAACCATGATGCAATGATGCAGCTCGATAAAAAGTTTGGTGATATAATAACAAAGGAATTTGGAGTTGCACACTTAGTTTTTCAGCTTAGTAGTACCGAGGCACCAATGGAGGGCATGTCCAACATAGCCAAAGCTATCTCAGCCACCCAAGACGAGGAGGTATGGTTGGAGCTATTATTCTATAGAGATCGTAAGCACAAAGATGAAGTAGGGGCAAAGATGCGAAATGATGAAAGAATGGGTCCGCTTTGGCAACAATCCGTAGATCTAGTCAGTCCAGGAACCGAGTTCATTATGGGTGAGTTTAGCCGCCTTAATTTGGACATGTGAGGGAGATTAACATGTTAGGTAATAAAGATGTGGTCGCAAACATCGCGGTCAAGAACTTGGATACAGCCAAAAAATTCTATGAAGATACACTAGGCCTGACCCCAGTTGGTGCTGAAGACCAAGAGGTCGTTGTCTTTAAGAGTGGAAACTCGACAGTCTACGTCTACAAGTCAGAATACGCTGGAACCAACAAGGCTACGGCCATTTCGTGGGTGGTCGGTGAGGATGTGGCTGGAATTGTCCAACAACTAAAGGCCAAAGGTGTCACCTTCGAACACTATGATATGCCGGAGTTAACTACAGATGGCGATGTTCACATTGCTGGCGATATGAAGGTCGCGTGGTTCAAAGACCCTGATGGCAACATCCTCAATATTATCAATAGATAGCTCAGCTAAGAACAAAATGACCTCAAGAAATTTACCAGTGTTTGGACCTCTCCCAATAAGGATTATGGCCGGAATTACATTCATCGTGGCTGGATTACCAAAACTTCAAAATATCTCCGCCATTGATGTAACCCAGTTTTCATTTTAATTATCTAGCAAACTTTGAGAGCTGTTTTGTAATTTCAATTATATTATAAATATCTGCCCTTATGGGTGAAAAGTTAAATCCAAATATAATATGACTGATTCCAATCTCCTTAATTCTCTTTACGTCATGCCCAATTTCATCAATCGTTCCTGTTAATGGAGATCTTTGTCCTTCTTCATGTGTTGCTCGGCTATTTGAATCAACTATATTAGGATACGTTAAAAGAATAACCTGAAAGTTTTTTGGATCCTTGTTTGCCATGTTGGCGTTCTCCTTTATCATTTTCATAGGGTTTTCTAAGTGTTCTATTGGTCCACCGATTCCACCTAGCCAGCCATTGGTATCGTATTTTACGATTCTTGTAAATATGTGTGGACTAAATCCACCAAGATAAATTGGAATATGCGGTTTTTGGATAGGCTTTGGTCCTATTTTTGAAGCTGGTATACTGTAGTATTCTCCTTTGAATTCTACAACATCATCTGTCCATATTTTTTTCAAAACTTGAATAAATTCGTCTGCTCTTCTACCCTTATTCTTAAATGGTATATTAGAAACTTGATATTCATCCCTTGACCATCCTATACCCAAGCCAGCTATAATTCTTCCTTCTGATAATACATCGAGTGTAGCGAATCTTTTTGCTAGTATTACTGGATTATGAAATAGAATATCAATTACGGATGTTCCGAGTATGATCTTGTTGGTATTTGCAGCAATATAGGTAAGTGTTTCTAATGGATCTAATACAATCTGGAGTTCAACAGAAAGATTACCATCAGGACTTCCAGGGGATGGAGTTTGTGGATTTAACGGCCACAAGAGTCTTTCACCAACCCAGAGAGAATCAATACCTTCATTCTCTGCAAGCTTTGCAGTATGGAGTACATTTTCTCTTGTGGCTGGTGGGCCTAATTGCGGCGAGACAATGCCGATTTTCAAGGTAATCACAATCTCAATTTCATCACGGTACCTGTACTTCATAGGCTCTTGGATCGAGCCAGCTACGAAATGTCTTGCCATATTCATCGTGGCGGCGAACCCAGAATTGAGGGAAGTCGTGACCGGCCTCATCCCGGCCCTTGGGGACTAGGTCAAGGTAATTGTATGCCGTGTTCAACATGTCGATGCCACGCGAATACGTTGAATAGGTGTGAAACACGCGTCCTTGGGAGTCCTTGAAAAATACGCTGACTCCTTGCAGCTCTGGGCCAGGTGAGGCTTGCTCAATGTAATTGTAGTACGCTTCATTCTTGGCTAACTCTTCCTGTGTGAAAGACACGTGGTAGTCAAAATTAAAATCTGTATCGTAGGAAGAGAACCACTTGAAATCCCAACCCATTCGTTTTTGGTAAGCCGCCAGCTTACTATATGGAGCCCGAGAAACGGCAATCATGGTCACATCTCTGTGGTTCAAGTGAACAATAATTCCGTTGAAATTGTCCGCCCAAAAAGAACAATGTGGACATCCTTCGTCCCAGCTTGGATCAAACATAAAGTGGTAGATTATTAGTTGGCTTCTTCCATCAAAAAGTTCTGAAAGTGTCTGTTTTCCATTCTGTCCTTCAAAGACATACTCCTTATTAACTGCTACCCAAGGAAGATCGCGTTGTTGCTGGCTAAGTTGATCTCGCAGAGCAGTGAACTCCTTTTCCTTCTTTAGAAGGGCCCTTCGAGCGTCGACCCATTCCTCATCTGAAACAATCTTATTCATAGCCGTTGTATCCATGAAATAATAAAAAGCATTGCTCCCCTTGGGGAGGTTTATTTATAAGGAAATGAAATAGGTATGCCTCATATCTTTCATAATGTAGGATCAAATACAGCTTATTAGTCGATATCTGGTGATGACGAGGACATATCCATTGACATCATCATGTCGGTGTCACCACCACCACCACTCCTACTACCGCCACTCATCGAATCAGATGGCAGAGATATGGCCCCGGTCAATGATAGTATTCCTAATGTTATAAACCCTATACCTGCGAATCTACTAATCCAAAGCCCACCTCTGGTCCAAATCTTTTCTGTAAATATAATAGAAGCAAATAATCCCATCCAGAAAAAATTCATCCATCCTAACGCTACCATAAGTAGAAAATAAGGCCAACAACAACCAAGACAATAAAGACCGTGATACATTCCCATCTTCAATGCTTCTGATCTGCCGTTTTGCCGTCGTCTCATAAGAAGGCTGAGAGGAAATTCGCAGTATCCAAGGCAGCTACTTTTTAATAGGCTGAATTGATAAGTGCCGGCCACAATCAATACAATTCCATAAATAATATTGGCAGATATCAGCTGTTGTGCCTGACTATCATTTCGTGCTAACTGCGGAAGCAGTGTATCAAAGAAAAACGACCAGCCAACCAGTAGAGCCACCCCTGTCAGAGCCCAGATAGCAAGATATGCTGATACGAAGAGAATGATATCAACTGGTTTTGATTGCAAGGTGTTCCTCAATCTATGAATAATATTACTCTTGTTTCCACCTTCATCTTCGGGATATCCTACGCCATCGTTGCTACTCCTGTGATATGCCATTTGACTATTAGTATTGCTTTTACTTGGATTATTACTGGTAGCATTATTCGTGTTAATAAGACGATTGAAAACAAGGATCATCGGTACTATGGCAGGGAACATCATAGCAGCCATTCCTGCTGTCCATATTACCACAAACAAAGGTAATGCCGCGGGATTGTGGTAAAATGTCATCATGGATAACATCATTGTGTCATATTGCCATATCGACACTAACCATGTCAAAAAAGATATCGACGTTACGATTGCAATGATTACGAGAGTGGAGGTGTTCATATCATCATATTATATTCGAGTTAGAACGTGGTACCACTCTCTATTTACCCTACTTCTGTATTACCGCCACATTTCATCATCTATGGACGCAATTTTCTTTCTTACTGGTTTTGCGACCCGCATCAGGGTCTCGTAAGGGTTATTCACTAAAGAACTTTGCAAGCTCCTTGATAAGGAAGTCCGGTCGCTCATCAGGAATCCAATGCCCAGAAAGAGGTACTATAACACCACGCACGTCTCTGGCTACTAATTTCATGGACTCAAAGAGCGCTGAGCCAAAGCTGTACTCCCCTCCTAGTGTTAATACAGGCATAGGAAGTTTGACTTTGGCTAGCTCTTTATTCTGTTCTTCACTTATTGGGAAAGCTCTGTAGTATTCAAAGCCAGCACGCATTCCTCCAGGCGCGGAATAGCTACTAACATATGTGTCAATGTCGGCTTCACTAATTGCTTCTGGGTTATACGCAAGTCGGTAGAACCAGGAAAGATATTCTCGTTCTTTTCCAGCAGTGAGCATTTCAGGTATATCGGGTGCCTGATGGAAACTAAACCACCACAGGCGCTCCTCAGCTCCTGGGGGGAAGAATCCTACTACAGGAGCCTCCAAAATCACTAATTTACTTACATTGCTGGGATGAGCCGCAGCGTATGAATAAGCTGTCTGCACCCCTACATCGTGTGCCACTAAGTAAATATTGTTGAATCCAAGTTTAGATAAAAGTTGATAGATATCTTCTGCAGTAGAATTGCCGTCATATCCCGAAGCAGGCTTCGAAGAATCACCAAGTCCTCGAAGATCGGGTGCTACCACAGTATAATTTTTAGCCAACGCTGGCATAACATGGCGCCATTCGTACCATGTTTCTGGCCATCCATGCAACAAAACTACTGGATCTCCTTTACCGCCCATCACATAATGCATCTGAATACCATTGACAGATGCTGTGTGATGCGAAAATGTCATGTTATCAATCTGAAAGGACAGATCCTCAACATTTTTTTCTATATCAAATGTTGTTTGATTAGATAGAGACTGTTGCTGTTGCTCTTGTGCTATGCTTAGTTGTTGTAGGTTTAGTACAGCTGGTACAGCAGCAAGAATCATGACAGTTAAGGTTGCGACGACATCTATCTTAATATAAGGTGGAGCTTGGCTCAATCTGAGATCATTCCTCCGGTCAAATTGAGCACCGCCCCTGTCATCCCACTAGATTGGTCAGAGGACGCAAAGACCAGCGCATTAGCAAGCTCCGCCAGCGTCGTTAATCTCTTCGTATGAGTCATGCCCTCCATGAAGCCTTGAAGCTGCTCACGAGTCATACCTGATGCCTGTGCATGGAGTCCAAACGAGACGGTGATCGTCTCGGTTTCAGGCAAACCAGTGGATCGAACACATACTGTGCGGATACCCGACGACGCGAGTTCCAATGAAAGATTTCTTGATAAAGCCTCCATTGAAGCCCATGCCGGCGCCATTCCACCCATAAGAGGCGCAGCGAGACGGGCGGGGTTTGGCGTATGGAAAAGGATAACTCCAGATTTCCTTCGGATCATAAATCCCGCGGCAGCTTTGGCCGTTATGAATTGTGATTTGGTGTAGATTGATATGGGAAGAAGAAAACTTTCAGTGGGGAGTTTTACGAGCGGAGTTCCCTCGACTCCCTGCAGGGGAATTCCAGTCGCGTTAAATGAAATATCGATGCGCCCAGTCTTTTCAAAAGTCTTCTCTAAGTGGTGATTAACTCCCTGCTCATCTATTGCATCTACCTCGGCTACCTCAGCACTCAAATCAGCGGAAGAAATTTCCTGCGCAACTTTATTGAGTTTTGACGTTGACCGGCCAGTGAGAAAAACACTGGCGCCTTCTCGTGCAAACGCTTGAGCGGCAGTTGATCCTACTGCGCCTGCTGCCCCATAAATGACTGCTACTTTATCTTTAAGCTTTTTATTCTCGAGAGATGCTTTGCGAGCCTGATCCCATTTCTCATCTGAAACAGTCTTATTCATAGCCGTTGTAACCATGAAATAATAAAAAGCATTCCGCCCCTTGGGGAGGTTTATTTATAAGGAAATGATAGGGTTATGTAATCTGCCGTCCAAACCAAGACGAAATAAGTTGGAGTTGTATAATGATATTCTCAAAGCAATTGGATACGAAATAACAAATGATGATGATAGTGTGGCAATACCCACAAGGGTACAACTTCGCTGTAATCTTGCATACGATAAGCTTACCAGATATTTAGAAGAGTTGGAAAACAGAAAAATGATACTTCAAAGCCCACTTTTGATAACTGAAAAAGGTAGAGACTTTCTTCAAGACTATGATAGAATATCTAGTTTTGTACTTGAAATGGGTGTAAAATATTTAGATACACCACTTGATGAAATGAAAGGAGTTTAAGTAAAAATATGGAGACTAAAAACAAGAACGAATCAAAAAATTATCGTCCGATGAAATTTGTTGATCAAATGGAAAGAAATAAACACATTCTTCTTTTGTACGACAATCAAAAATATGCATACTGGATAATAGGTAGATATTTTCACATCGGGTTTGCAAAGGGGGAATCATGTATTCTTTATACATATGACAGACCTGAAATAATTGAAAAACAGCTATCCGCTGGTGGAATTGACGTAAACTTATTCAAACAAAAAAACCTATTACGGATTTATGAAATAGAAAGACCAGAAGATAATAAGCACGATGTACCTCATATTATTGATCAGATACGAGAAGAATCCAAAAAAAGCATGAAACCCCCATACAGATTCGTTGGCGGAACAATAACGGATATAGAAACAAAAGATGGAATGAAATTTAGCATTTTACTAGAAAAAACCGGGCACCAGCATTTTAATGAATTTAATTATTCTCAAATATGTTATTACGATATCTCTAAAATTGAGCCTACACGAAAACATGAATGGATTAGTTCACTTTTGAGAAATCATCATTATGTTATTTATGCATCAAAGCCAAATAAGGCAGTAGCATTTGAAACTGCGTTACTTGAGCGAGACGATAATTGTAAAAATGAAAAGGATAATTTTGAGTAGTATTGCATAGGCTGCATTACAAGCTAGAGCGAGCGGCCTAACTATCTTATTCCTCTCATACTTATAATTACGTATCCTCCTTTTTTATTAATATACAAAATGAGAGCGGTTGGTCTATACAGATACTTACCAATAGAAGATTCTCAGTCCCTAGTTGATTTAGACATCCCGCAGCCTAATAATCCTACTAGTGGCCATGATTTACTAGTTGCTATAAAGGCAATATCTGTAAATCCTGTCGATACTAAGGTTAGAAGAGGGTTGATTCCTATCACAGTACAAATTGAGAAAAACACTCCACATATACTAGGATGGGATGCTGCAGGAGAGGTTGTAGAATCTGGTTCAGATTGCACACTTTTTAAGAAAGGAGATGCTGTTTATTATGCCGGCAGCATTTCTAGACCGTTAGGAACCAACTGCGAATTTCATCTGGTAGATGAACGTATTGTTGGGAGAAAACCAAAATCACTAAGCTTTGAAGAGGCTGCAGCTATGCCACTTACAACCATAACGGCATGGGAGGCCCTATACGACAGACTATCCTTATATCCTGATGTTGTAAAAGGGAAAACCACAGCTCCCTCACATCCAATATTGCCAACTGACGTACCATATATTAATAATAAAAAACGAAATGAACACCAATCATACATTCTTATTATCGGTGGAGCGGGAGGAGTCGGTTCAATAGCCATTCAGCTTGCAAAAAATCTAGTAAATCGATCATCTTCCCCATCATCCCCCTTTATGACATCATCTTCTTCATTCTCAGGAATTAATGTAATCGCAACTGCATCTAGGACTGAATCAGTTGAATGGTGTAAGAGAATGGGTGCAGATTTCGTCGTAGACCATCATAAAAATCTTAAATCTCAAATTAAGGAAGTCATAGGTATTGATTATGTAGACTATATCTTATGTTTAAATGAAACTGATGGTCATTTTGAGAGTATGAAGCAATTGGTTGCTCCGCAGGGTAAGATATGCTCCATAGTTCAAACTAAAGGTCCTGTAGACCTGGGTGGCGAACTACTGCATAAAAGCGCTACGTTTGTTTGGGAGCTCATGTTCACTAGATCGCTATATCAGACACCGGACATGGTATCACAACATTACTTGCTCAACACAATAGCCGACCTTATTGATAATAACAAAATTAAAAGTACTTTAACTGATGTATTATCACCAATAAATTCAGAAAATCTACGTAAGGCGCACAAGAAGCTAGAATCTGGTACAACTATTGGTAAGATTGTTTTATCTGGATTTTGAGAAATGATTTTAAAGCTGTATCACATCTAGGATAGTATTTTCCGGATGCATCAAATCCAAAAAGTTGAATAGTAGTATGAATTATGTCCGCTTCTGAAAAAGTTTGCTGCAAAAGTAACTCGTTGTACAAGCAACCAGCGATATTGTCCATCAATCCAAATGTTCCTAGGTCTGTGGATTATTCATGTCTTGAAGCGCTCGATATTCAGGATCATTGGGATGTGGAGTCAGGGGCGTGATAGTGACTTGCATCCAGATATGAAGAGGTAATGAGGCAAGAATATCGCGAAGCTCTCCTTCGTCGGTGGCGCGGAACAGTCCAATGCTACGCCATTCGCCTGGACCTAACGGTGGGCGCCAGAGTCGAACCAAATGACCTGCTTTAGTGAGCTCAGAAGCACGTACTGCCTCTGCTGAGCGCAACTCATCTACTTTGGTGGAGCTAGTTCCTTCAGGAACTCTGGTGACCATATCGGTGAGGTATTCCATGGATTTCTGTACGCCCTCTATGATTTAGTTATTACCTCTGAATGAATACAGTGACTTCAGGAAGACCAAAAAATCAAAAAGTCGAGGAAATAGTTAGATGAATACAAAAAGACCTGTAACAATATTTCATGTCCTCGTCCAGCTAAATATTTTCTAACGGCTGATAAATAGTGATTATTAAAAATCTAAAAATAATTTAAGAACCCTACGCGTTGATAGACATTTGATATCCCAATTTTCCTGTTTAGTCTGAGATATAAGCTTAAGTTGCTCGTATCATATTCTAAATAGTTTGATTACTGTTGACATGTATTTCATACCTTTTTTGTGGGCGAGAAGTCAGATCTATCATAATGTCAGTACCATAATGTAAGAAGACTAACCCAAACCTCACTCCTATTTTTTCAGTCGGTTTTCTGACTATTCTTGTTTTTCAAGTTCTCCGTCTTCTAGTGTTATCATATTAATCGTGTTACAATTACGACACTCATAACCGAAATCGGTTAAATTACCCAATGCCTCGGAAGTAAGATAGTTAATGTCTCCGCATTTCTTTCACGTTATTGGGACCATATAAGGAATATTTAGATTGTAATTTACCTAGAACGGTAACCCCAGCGAACAAAACATACTTATTCGTTTTAACTTAACATGTCATTATTCTATCATATTATAGATAAAATATTTCAGAGTGCAGATTTCTTCATGTTTATATAAAAGTCTTAATCATCCCAATGATTAATGAGATTAAATAGTAATGAGCCAATGATTCTTGGTTTCCTTTGTCTAAGCATAGCCCTTCTTATCAGCATGCCTTCAACATATTCTGGCTCTGCCAGTGCACAAAACAATACATTAATGCAACCTGATGGAATACAAGATATGTCTACAAACGCAACAAACATCGTACTAGTCCATGGAGGATGGGCTGATGGATCAGGGTGGAATAAACAAATTCCGATTTTAAGGGATGCAGGACATAATGTTATCGCTGTTCAGCTTCCTACTCATTCTCTGGCAGATGACGTTGAGACGGTAAAGCGAGCGATTTCCCACATAGGAGGACCAGCAATTCTTGTAGGACACTCTTATGGTGGAGAAGTAATAACTAATGCTGCTTATAATAATCCTAACGTTACTGGACTTGTCTACGTTGCTGCCTTTGCACCTGATGAGGGTCAGTCGTTGTCGAGTTTCGTCGACCCAGCAAAGTTCCCGAAAGACCTCTTTATTCCGGACAGTGGAGGATTTATCTATTTGAACCCAAAGATCTTCCGAGAAAATTTTGCTAATGATGTTGACCCTGCTGAGGCTGACATAATGGCAATTGTGCAAAAACCCTTTAATCAATCGATCTTTGCCGAGAAATCAGGTCCTCCAGCTTGGAAGCAATTACCCACATGGTATCAAATTTCTGACGCTGATCACATGATTCCTCCTGATGTTCAACACATGTTCGCAGAAAAGATGAATGCCACCACTCTATCGCTTAACGCTTCCCATGCATCATACGTATCACACCCAACTGAGATCGCCGACTTGATTCTAAACGCAACAAAAGGAAGCAGCAAATAGCATACGTAAATACCATATTTTCCATTATTATGTAGCCTGGTAGACGCAGCGGGCGGAAACGTTCTTGCTTCGTTTCCGCTTAGTCTCCTTCGGTCCCCAAATCTTCCACGAAAGTAGCAAGTTTTCTCTTATTTCATAAAGTCTACACATGTTCATGTTCTTCAGATTTTGGTATTGGTTTCTAGAATAATGTTCTATGGGGCGTACATGGTAGCGCGAAACAATAGTTTACCATTTTGAGGATTGATATGAATCAGATATAAAGCAAAAAGTAAATTTGGAGATCTTTTGAAGCCAGAACATGACATACCAGCTTGAAGAGCCATTTTTAGAAGAAAAGGATAAGATTACCAGTCAAAAAGATATTGGCGGCAATAGAATGCAAGTAACTTATTTATCAGATGGAATAATGAAAGGCACTATTAAGGTTGGTACTGAAAAGGCAAGTTATAATTTCCTACAAGTAGGGAAGGTTACAAAAGATGATAAGCCAATTTTCCATGGTGCTGCTGTATGGAGTACAGATTCCAAGGGCAAGTTGGCATTTCTTGAGAATATGTTATCGTTCTTTAAAGGAGAGCTAGACGAAGCAGGAAATTTCACATGTAGAGACAGAGAATTGAAATAATGATAACAAGCGAATCTATAGACAGATGTATTTGCTGCTTTATCTCCCCAAGACTTGATTCTTCAAGCGAACCAAACAGGCTGAATCCCGCATTGTTGACTAGAATGTCTATTCTATCATTTTCTTTGATGATATTGTTTATGGCATTATTTACCGAAGTGTCATCATCTACATCTAATTGAGTTACGTTAAGGGGGATATTTTCCTTGGAGGCAATTTCTCTTAGCGCGTCGTTCTTACCTATTGTAGTAATAGAGGATAGACGTATGTGATAAGTTTCCAAGAGGAAACAAGAGCATGCCGGGGTTCGTTGAATTGCCCAAATTGATTCCTCTATTACAATAAAATATCTACACCCTGATGTCAAGATCGATTTATAGTGATCATATAGTTCATTCTCACTCTCCGTAAATATGGGATATCATACTCTCCATTACTACAACATCATAGGAAAACATAACCATCCTCGGGAGACTCAGCGAAAACGGTCTGCCATCATATTCCGTTGAGTCTCCTGCAGTTTCTCTAACTCCAAATTGATGGAGTGAGATTAACAAAGCTAATCATGTCTTTATTACGATTGTCTAGACGGAAAGTTCAGAAATCTAAATAAAATAGGATAATCATTATTAGACATGCATTTTATTATATTACGAAAGTAATTATCATGAGTCAGATGACCGAACCCGTAATTCAGTTGCTCAAAGGAAAGAATTTTGCTTGTCTGGCAACACTCATGAATGATGGCTCTCCTCATGTTACTCCCACATGGATCGATCTTGACGAAGATAGTGGCAGTATTATAATAAGTACAGTTGAAGGAAGAATATAACACAAGAATGTGTCAATAGATCCAAGAGTAGCTAGACTAGATGGGACCGGACAAACAATGCGATTGCTCAGATGATGCAGCCTGGAATAATGACTGGTAACATGACTACTGATGGTATGATGATGAAACCTGGCCAGGATATTACAAGCTCAATTGACTTGATG
>JAATVT010000123.1 GCA_014523685.1 Nitrososphaerales archaeon TH5893 | reverse complement strand
GAACGAGCAACGGAGGTTGTATCCCGCATGAGCTTGAGCCTCTCTTGCAACTTAGCCTTTAATACCTCATTAACTCGCTGACCGTCAACTTTGCCTCGGAGGACTGCCATACTCCTGCCCATCAACATCCCAAGAGCACCCATCTGCTTCTCCGTAATTGTTGACATGTTATCTTCCAAAACTTTGGTAATTATCTCCTCCAGCTCTTGAGTAGTGAGTGAAGATATTCCAAGTACTTCTATCGCCTGTCCTACATTTTCCACCTCTTTTTTCATTATTTTCTCGAAAATCAATATTACGGATTCCTTACTGATTACACCTTCTTCTAATTTTCTAAAGGTGTCGATTATTATATCGTCAGTCAACGAAGCAGTATCAAGACCCTGTCTTTCTAGGTTAACCATATCCTCTGTCAGTTTGGAAACAATAAATGTTGGGGGTATTTTTTTTATTAATCCCATAAGCTTTTCAAAGAGATCGTAATAGCTTGAATCAAAAACCTGCTCGGCCAGTTTTTGATTTAAGTCATACTTCTTGGCAATCATATTGATGGTATCATCCCATGATTGAGGGACCATGGAAGATAGTAATTCAAGTGAGTGACCATGTATAGGAATAGGAGGAACGTCGGTCTCAGGATACATCCTTGCTGCGCCAGGTCTAGGCCGACTGTACACCGTCTTACCATCAAGCGTTGCTGCACGTGTTTCAGCAGGCACTCCGTCTAGTACGTCATTTAACCTTCGAATTAGGGCTTGTACTGCAGATTCCAATTTCTCCTTCGGACCTCCTAATATTATAAAAGCGTCACCTTCAGATGCTATATCTAACCTCTTTACAACAGCATCAATTTCAGCTTTATTAATTCCATAGTTTGGGAGCTCATCAGAATGAAATATCCCTCCTAGGCCGTAAAATCTTACTAACTCTCCTAACTCTTTACCGACTCTTATACCAGGATATGGCTCAAAACCCAAAATTCCTGCAAAGCCACTAACTCTTACGGCTTTAAAACTACAATCATTTGCGATAAGCAATTCTTTTATTACTTTTGAGGACGACCTCCTGAATATGTCAGTTACTTCCTCGATTTTTCCTCCTACTTCAATTTCTTCAGGACTTCTATCCCTCCTTAATCTTTGAGCAATCAAGAAAAGTGCGTGTTGTCTCATCATCTCATATTCTATCACTTTTGATAGCTGCTCTAATCGCTGGACCCCTTTGACTTCTACTACAGACCCATTCATAATTGAAATATTGATATCTTGCCTAATACTACCTAGCCCCCTCGTGACTCGTCTAGTTGCTCTCAATAATCGACCCAATATATGAGCAATATTCACAATCTCACTCGGTTTGCCACCAACTGGTTCTAGGGCAATTTCTATAAGCGGCACGCCTAGTCTATCTAATCCATAATTTCTAGTCATTGCATCATCAGAAATTAGTTTAGCTGCATCTTCTTCAATACAAATGCTCTGAACTCCAACCTTTTTCGTATCAACATTCAATATTCCTCCTGTCCCGATAAGTGCTGTTCGCTGAAAGCCGCCGGTATTAGAGCCGTCTATTACAATCTTTCGCATCGGGTGTACCTCGTCGACAATTTTGGATTGGAGTGTCAAACACATAATTAAAGCGGTCTTCAAGGCCTCCTTATTGATTTCATGAGGTGGTTCTTCATCCGCTTCCACCAGACAACTAGAATTGTACGAAGCATGATATTTTATATTCCTCACTTTCTTAAATTCGAATATTGCAGCGGGATCAAAGGTTCCAAGTTCGCTTTGTGTTGGTCGCAATTTACGCATGAAGCTCATCTGATAGTTCTTCACGTCCTCATAATTACAATTGCAAAATAGCTTGTTCTTTGTGGCCAATTGTTGATGGATTTCAAAACCAACCTTTAGGTTAATGGCTTCTGGATCTAATGTCACTTTGGGTGATACATTCAGCCGAAAAGATAACTTTTAAGTCTTCCCCATATTCCCTATATGATAGGACTAACAGGAGAAATTTCGTGAGCAATATTCTTCTGCATTAAACTCTTTGCAACTTCAAGAGAGGTGGAGTTTGCTAATACCCACATGACTTTTACTAAAGCAGTTTCAGGCAACATATCATATAGCGGGATAACTCCGATATCGAGCAAATCCCTCCCTGTATCGTAAACCGTCATCCCAGTTCGCCCCCAGATACATTGAGATGTCATGAAGACCAGTAAACCTGCATCCATCGCCTTACGTATTTCTGGAAAGCAATCTCTGCTTACATGTCCCAATCCTGTCCCTTCAAGTACAATTGCCCTGTGTCCCGAGCTTACGACATAAGAAATTAATCCTGGGTCAAAACCAGGATAAAATTTCAACAGAGCAGCCTTAGAATCAAAATCAGGTTTGATCAAAAAGCGACTATGCTTAATGTCAGATTCTGGTATTTTTTGAGTCTCTTCTCTGCCAGACCAGCTGTCCTGCACTATTACGTTTTTACCTTTAACGATAGCGACTGGTTTTGTGTCTATTGATTCAAACGCATCTCGTCTGCTCGTATGATTTTTTCTTACACGGGTTCCGATATGACAGGCAATGATATCATCAGAAGTGCCGGCATGCATTGCTACGTACACTCCAGTAAAATTTGATTTGACCGCAAATAATGTCGCACCGATAAGATTCAAAGCCGCATCAGATGACGGCCTGTCAGAGGATCGCTGTGCTCCAACCAACACTACGGGGATAGGGAGATTTTGCAAGGCAAAGCTCAGTGCCGATGCTGAATAATGCATAGTATCTGTTCCATGAGAAATAATAACCCCTCGATATTCTTCTGAATTTAATTTCTCGAATATTCTCCTTGCAATAAGACCCCAGTGGTGAGGATTTAAATTCTCGCTATACTCATTCATTAGAACCTCAGGTTCGATTCTGGCATATTCTGCCAATTCGGGAACTGTTTCATAAAGTTCCACAGCTGAGAGCGAAGACTTTACACCTCCTGTTCTGTAATCTATCTTGCTTGCAATAGTGCCCCCTGTACTGATTAGCGCAATTTTTGGAAGACTTAAATTATCCTCTTCTACAAGAGAGGGTCGTTGAAGCTTTTCTAATTTTGGTTCTAAACTACCTTTGATCCCTCCCACTGCAATGTGTGGAACCTTAGTTGAGGATTCGTTATATGGGTGCAGGCCAGCTTTGTAAATCGACTCAATCTTGGATATCTTAATCCCTATGTTATAGCCACTGTCTAACTTGATGACAATATGTTTCTTGTCGGCAGATTCATATCTGGGCATCAAAGTTCCTGACATTTCACTATCACGTGTATGTACCATAATTCTATCTCCTATAGAAACGTTTGAGCGGGCTAGCATTTCTAGTGCATCCTTGCTATAACCCCTTGGAGGGCCTGCTTCTTGTGACAACGGTGCCTTTCCTGCTATAATTCGTTACTCGCTGTGTATATGTGTTCTACTTGCCTTTAACCTAAACATTTCATCGACATGGGGACAAGAGTAGATTTAGCCAATCCAAAAAATAATACAATTGAAGAATAATATTATTGGATTTTGAATTCAAAAATTACTTGTCAAATTCGTTATAAATGATGATGAAGAGTTATCATGTCGAACTCCCAATGAAGGGAACATGTCAAAAACCAGATTATTCAGCTATTTCAATAGTTCTCAATTGAAATAGGGCAAGAACAGCCTCTTTCATGTCAGTTTTAGTGATCTCCCCAAAATCCCACGCGTCTATGAATCGACGATATTGCTCTTCGAGAGTTCGGGCGAGATCTTGAAATTCCGCCATCCCTTCCAATGTATTTGGGGTCTTGTGGCCCTTCGCTATCATAATAGGGCATCTCTTATCGT
>JAATVT010000013.1 GCA_014523685.1 Nitrososphaerales archaeon TH5893 | reverse complement strand
GCGCCCCCGCCCCTTAATATCATACATTGTCAGCCCTCCTACCTTATACTTGTGGAGAATTTCATTTACATCTCGCACTCGCTCATGAGGTACTATCAAGTCTAGTCTTTTCATGGTGTAATGAATCGGAACAAAGGATTAGAATAAATACGAATCGTTTCGGATGAATTATTTAAGAAGGCAAACCTAGTCAACATATGCCCTCTCTGCGTGCTGTGTTATATCAAGACCAATCTCCTCCTCTTCATCTTTAACCTTCAATCCTATAGTTGCATCAATTATTTTCATGATCGCTATAGTCCCCACAAAAGCCAATACCGCAGCCACTGCAACACCCAGAGCCTGTATGGCTAGTTGGATAGAATTGCCATACAACAAACCATTGGGACCATTAGGATTTATGATTGTAGTAGCAACTAATCCTATGGCAATTGAACCGACTATTCCAGTTATCCCATGAACCGAACTAACATCTAGTGCGTCATCAATCTTAAAATGTTCTTTAATTAGTAGTATTCCATAGTAGGACGCAAAACCGAGCACAATGCCCAAAAAGAACGAACTCTGAGCGGTGATAAAGCCAGCAGCGGGTGTTACTCCTGCCAAGCCAGAAATAGCACCATTGATAACAGCTGTAGTGGAGGGTTTCCCTGCCCTTCTCCAGGAAAGAAATAACCATACCATCGCAGATGTTACCGACGCAATTTGTGTTACAAGGAGAGTATTGGCTGCAAGACTCCCTGCAGCCAGGGCACTTCCTGCATTAAACCCAAACCATCCAATCCAAAGCAAGCTGGCACCCAGTACCGCAAGTGGTATGTTGTGGGGAACCATGATGTCGGGACCGAAGTTCCTTCTACGGCCCAGAATTAACGCTGCAGCAATAGATGCAAGGCCAGCACTAGTATGAATGACAATGCCTCCCGCGAAATCATATACACCTAGGTCGGCAAGCCATCCACGACCCCAGATCCAATGGGCCAAGGGGTAATATACTAGGAAGCTCCATGCTATTATGAATATAAAAAACGAGGACCATTTCAATCTTTCAGCAAATGCTCCGGTGATAAGAAGTGGTGTAATTACAGCGAACATCATCTGAAAGGATGCGAAAGTGACCCCTGGAATGGTTGTCGCATATTCCAAGGAATCATTTATCGGAACGTCTACGAAGAAAATCCAATTCAGACCTCCTATAATACCCCCTTGTGACGGTGCAAATACCAATGTAAATCCAACAATGAACCAGAGGGCAGAAAGGATAGCAATACCAGAGAAGGTTTGAACCAGGACAGAAAGAGCATTCTTGCTTCTGATGAGGCCAGCTTCGAAGAAGCCCAGTGCTGGTGTCATTAGCATCACTAAACCAGTGGAAATAAGCATCCATGCGGTATCACCGGTGTCAATCGCCATCCTATGACGACAAAAATAGAACTTCAAGGAATATATAAAACCAGCAGCAAGAATTTGACAAGTCGAAGCAAGAACACACTTTAATACGTTACCGGTTTTCCTGATTATACTGGTGGCTTATGTTTGACGTAACCTCTTTTGTGATATTGATCGCTTTAGGGATAGGAGGAGGCATATTTGGTTCCTTGATAGGCGTAGGAGGAGGAATAATTTTTGCGCCTGCCTTAACACTAATGGGTCTCAACCCGTCCCAAATCTCAAGCACTAGTCTTGTAGCAGTTACCTCAACCAGTATTTCCTCTGTATTTTCATATGCGCGGCAGCGAAGAATAAAATATAAAATTGCGTCAAGTCTTGCAATTATGTCGATACCCGGGGCAATTCTAGGTGCCTACCTTTCGACTGTGATTTCAATCGAATTTTTCCAATTGTTATTTTCTATAATATTGATCCTGGCAGTATTTTACATATTATTTAGTGGGCGAAATAAGGACAAGAAAGGCCAAACAAAACCCCGACTCAAATCTAATCCTCTACTATATTCGTGCGCATTTGCCGCGGGGATAGTGTCAAGTCTTTTCGGTGTTGGTGGTGGTATAATCTTTGTTCCAATAATGCTAATCATGAGGGGTATGAATATGTACGAAGCCGCGCCTTCCTCACAATTTATTATCTTGATAAGTTCAGTGACTGGTCTTGTTATTCATATCATTATGGGTCATCCTAATTATGTATATGGCCTGTCATTGGCGGCCGGCGCTTTTGTGGGAGGGGCAATAGGATCTAAACTCTTGGGTCACATAAGAGAAGGCTTATTGCGGATTTTTCTGTCGATATCGCTCCTCTTTGTGTCAAGCAGGTTAATTTTTGGAGTCATTGATGATTTGTAATTAGACACCTGGAGAGTTGGAATTTTGTAACATTGATTACGTAGAACATCCAACCCTTTTATAGATTGGATCCTTCGTTAGCATAAAGGTCCAAGACTTGCGGCTGTATAATTATACCCTCAATAATCAATGAAATGTTGAGAAAGTTACTATAATGCAATCCATTGACGACAAACGCATTAAGAATTGGGCATGACACAGGCAGGCTTGCCTGCCTGAATTGTATAGTATTCTAAGTGATGAAAAAATCTAGAAACTTCATGGTAGCTGCAAATGCTATAAGCGTCTTCAACACAATAACACAGAATTCTCATTTGCAGTCGCGCTCCGAAAGACTCTAGCGAGTCGTTACGACCTTTGAAAGTTTTGGAATGATTTGGCTATTGCATATCCGTGTTTCTAACAGACTTTATTGGCGGAGGCAGTTTCTCAAGTTTGTGAGATGGGTACGCCAAGTAATGACGCGATGCACCCTCTCCACTAAGTACAATATTACAATTGATGCATCGATACCTTATAGCCAATTTCCTTTCGATTCTTATATCCTAAACATGGCTAAAAAGATATGCAAACAAAATCAAGTCTCTATCGTAATCTTACAATTTCTCTATTGTCCGGAACGCTTGATCTTATCTTGTATCTGTAGTGTACGGCGCTGGCAATTGATTCTGATTTTGACCTTTCTCCGTGGTTAACCAAGACTCGCTTGGGTTTTACACGGGACACAAAATTCATTATTTGGTTGAAGTCACTATGACCACTAAAACCATCGATTCTTTTCGTTTCACATCTGACGGGAATAACTTTAAGTTTTCCGTTCCTATCAAGCATACTAACTTCATTCATTGTTCCGTCTAGAACCCGTCTTCCCAGCGTTCCATTTATCTGATATGAAACGAATATGATTCTGTTCCTATCGGATGGAGCAATTTCCTTAAAATATTCTACCGAAGGCCCACCTTCTAACATTCCCGATGTAGCCATAATGATGGAAGGAGCTTCCTCGTTTAATACGTCTGCTCTGTTAGTAGGACCGTTAACTACTGTAAAATATTCTGATTGAAACGGATTTATCCCTTGTGATACAGATTTTCTTACTTCATAACCGAGATAGTGGGCGTATGACATGTGTACTGCACTCGCTTCTGAGATCATCCCTTCAATGTATATCGGAGATTCCATTAATCTTCCCTCACGCATCTCCTTGTCTAACACTAACATTATTTCCTGTGCTCGGCCAACTGCAGGGACAGGTATCAAGACCTTTCCTCCTCCTGTCAGAGTTTTGTTAATGTTATCCGTGAACGTACGATATACTATGGATTGTTCTGGCATCACATCAGTGCTGTTCCCGTATGTACTTTCCGTTATCAATGTTTCAACCCTGGGATATATAGACAGCGTACCATCAAGAAGTTGAGTCTTAGCGTATTTGTAGTCACCAGAATACAAAATGTTATGCACTCCAGAAATATTTAGGTGAACCGTAGCACTCCCCATAATGTGTCCTGCATTATTTAGGGTGATAGTGATGTCAGGGGAGATGTCTGTCGGTTTCCCATAGGGGATAGTTATACAATGCTTGATAACCTCATATACATCGCGGACTTCAAAAGGTAAATATGTACCGTTGCTTTTCGCAATCTTGACAGAATCCATCTGAAGTAGCGTCATCAGAGGTAACGTGGGTTCAGTACAATATACTGGACCACTATAGCCATGCTTGAACAAAGTGGGAAGAAACCCCTGGTGATCAATGTGAGCATGGCTAACAATTACAGCGTCCAACTCGTCAAAATTGAAATTAAAGCAGTCCAGACGGGGAAAAGCGCTCAAGGGTTCAGGCTCTGCTGGGTTAATTCCGCAGTCGAGCATCACTTTACTTTCAGTGGTCATAACTACAAAGCAGGATCTTCCTACCTGTTTTACGCCCCCCAGACAAAATAGGACAACTTCTTCCTTGTTAAGATGCCTGTATTCAGACCTACCGTCACCTTTTTCGATAACATTTGATTTCTGATCCGAGTAATTTCCTTCAGAAGGATAATTATTTGAATTTGTGTTTCGAACCAAAAGTGGATGACGAAAGATTTTTTTTCCTAGTTCCTGGAGAAAATTATTTCTTTCTCTTGCAGAGGCCTTTAGTGTAGAATGGATAGTACTTATGCTGGTTGATGGAATGTGAGGAGAGAGTCTTGTGTGGGAAATCCAGCCTGTGGACTGAGCAATTCGTATGACCATCTCTGCGTCTATGACCTCGGGTTTATTGACCTCTAAGACAACTTCGCCAGTGGCTTCATCGCAAAATACGGCCGAGACTATAATTTCCTTGGGTAGTAACTTCGAGATTTCTTCCCTAGTCTTGTCCTCCGGAATACGGATCGAGGGATCAGTTCTCACTATAAACCTTTTCTTAAGAGATCTCGAAAGAGAGGAAAGATGGTAGGTTAGCTCTGTTAACGAAAACTTTGGATTCTTAGTATATATTGCAATATTGGGTCCTTCGAATCTTACGGTCGTGATCTGCGCTTCTGTGGGAAGAGATTCTAGAATTGTACTTATAACTAAACTCTCTCTATTGAAAGGTCTCCTGTAATTTTCTTTTAGCACTCTCTTGTGGCGAGTTTCCGTGTTATCTTTGTCGGCCAAGTTGAATCATTCATAATTTCATATACTAGCTTACGTCCCCCGTAAGGGATCATTACTAATTAGGATACAGAGCTTTCTGACCTATTCTATAATATAATTCTATGGAACCTATTGTCAGCTGGACACGGAGGATAACGAAGTAATAAATGTATACACTTCTGTTAGAATCTGTTAATTTGATATAACAGATTTCACTCCAATCTCGCTTAAAAGCCTCAAGCCCTCATCGGTAATTCTATACTGCTTTAAATCCTTGGAGACATATTTGTTCATTCTTTCCAAATGATAATAAATAGAACCCGTTGATAATCCTGTCGCATCCCGGATTTCTGAGAAGCCTGCCGAGCGATTTAATCCGGCTATCGCTTTCAAGATCTTTATTCGTGTTCTTCGGGCCCGAAGCTGAGTCTCTCCTGTCAATACGACTATTATTCAACAAAATTATTTATCTTTTTCTAGAAACCTTCTTGACGAAAAAGCTAAGGTTTAGGTACTATTTGAGAGTAATTTTGCATTACTCGGCTTTTTGAAATAGTTGATTGAACGTGTATCACCTTGTGTCGAATCATAAGAATTCATATTGCAAGGTTAAGGCTAGATTGGATCAATCTTGTTCGTTTAATTAACTATGAAAAACTTAGTTTGGAGAAAAAAGGATCTGGTCAACAGCTTCGAATGGGTAATTTCTGAATCGTCGTAACTAGCAAGACTGCTGCTGACATACCATTGAGAAAAATATTATTCAAGCCTAGTAAAACTTATACAGATATATGCAGGAATTGGAACGATGGCGGGGTCGTAGCGAAGCCAGGCATCGCAACGGGCTCCAGATCATAATGATAGGGCTATTTAGTTGAAGATACCCGTGGACCAAGGGTTCAAATGGCTATAGATGAGGCTGTACCAGAACATATCCCTTCGACCCCACCATTACTATCAAAGATTCCAATTTATCATGGTTAACTGAATGTATGTTAAGGTCAATTTCAAGTAGTTTCTAGAGCCTCGCGGGTCGTTCGTAAGGAAGAAACCAGCTTCGGAAATGGAATACATTAGAATGTCCTATTTCTTGTACTTGTACCACTTTGCAAATCTCATCAGCCCAATACCTGCAGCGATAACAAAAAGGGCCATTGCTATAAAGATGGGTTTAATAAAATAACTTAGGGGCTCAGGTGCAGTAGAATGGTATTCGCATCTATTATCATTGGAACAGTTCTTATCGACTGGATAAACTAACAGTATCGAGATAAGCAGAATCAGTAAGACAGTTCCAGCTAAAGAAAAAATTGCACCTCCTCTAATTAATATGTCAAATCGCAATCCATGTACCTATCCAACAGGATGTTTTTATTACTCTTTACCACGAAATTCCTCAAGGTTCGAAATAATTTGCAGTGGAAAGTACAGCGGTAAGCCAGCTGGCCAGCTATCTTGACTTAACCCACTTTTCACAAATTTGTTTTGAATAGATGGGAACAAGTCATACTTGAAGGATATATGAAGAAGAAAGTATTGAATCAAGTGCCTCATTCTTGACATCAAATATTGAAAACAGGCAATCTTCGACATTCATCTGGGAATATTATCCACGGATCCAAAAATAACCTTCTTGCCGGGATTCATAATCAATTGAGGATCAAATAGATGCTTTATTTGTTTAAATAGCGAGTAGATCCGATTCCCGTATACCTGTTGTACATACTTGGATCTTGCCAAACCGTCCCCATGCTCTCCTGTTATAGTTCCTCCATAGTCAATAACTCTCTTAAACACCCGTTTTGCAAGACCTTCCAATAGATTAATCTCTGATGATTCCTCGATATCAACCATCGGTCTAGTGTGTAAATTCCCGTTCCCTACGTGACCATACATTACATAGTCCAGATTATTTTCTGAATAGAGCTGTTTCAAATAGAGTGAATATTCGAATAGTAGATCCGGTCTGACCACTGTATCTTCTATCAGGCCGACAGGCCTCCTGCTCCCCACAGTGAATTTCATAATATTATTCAGCGCATTTTTTCTCGATTCCCAAATATGCCTAATGCTAATGGGGTCGAACGCGGTATGCAATACTTGACCATTGCCTTCAACCCTACTCTTGCATTTGTAGAGCTTCGCTTCGACATCAACTCTGTTATCACCAGAAAATTCAACGAACAGTAGACATCCAGAATCGTTGAAGCTCTTTCTGTCGCTAGATACAACAGAACTGTCGAGCATCTCTAGAGCCGTGGGGGAAAACGTCAATATGGAGGGAACAGACCGCATTGCAATTAGCAAATCCTGATAACCAACCACCAACAAATTTCGGTACAAGGGCATGTCAAAAATCTTCAATCTGGTTGAGGTCATAATACCTAGTGTTCCTTCCGAAGCAACGAAAACCTTCTGGGGGTGGAAGGCCTTATTGGATAATACCGCATCCAAACGGTATCCACAAGAATTCTTACTGACTTTTGGATATTTCCTTTTTATTAGATCGACACTGGGTGATATTATCTCAAGCATTTTAGAAATCTTTTCGTCTCGTTTGACTGTAGGTCCTATAGTTCCGCTAGTTCCATCGGCGTAGGTAATTGAAATTTCTTGAACATGATCGATAGTACTCCCATATCCAAGGGAATGAGGCCCGCTCGAATTATTTGCAACCATTCCTCCAATTGTGCAGAAATTGCCACTTGCAGGATCGGCGGGAAAAAACTTTCGTTTCTTCTCGAGTTCGTTATCAAGGATGCCTTTTACTAAGCCTGGCTGAACGGTGACATAATCCTCCCCCATATCGATTATCTTATTCATATTCGCAGTAAAGTCAAGGACGACGCCAGAAGACAATGATTGACCAAGGAGACCTGTACCTGCGCCTCGCGCTGTTATTGATATGTGTTTAGCGTAGCAGAATTTACAGATATTTCTTACATCGTCGTCATCTAGAGGTTTTTGAATTAGTTCAGGACTAAGAATAAAATGGCTTGCATCTACAGAATAGATCTTTCTACTCCAATCATCAGACAGAACTTCCCCTTTTGAGATGCGTCGAAGTTCATCCGCTATTTTAATTTCCATATGCTCCCTAATTCCAGAAGTATTTCACCCCAATGGCTATTTATCTTCAGAACTCTTTGATTCAATGTCTTGTGGACAAATTCTTATCTTCCAATCATAGTCTTGCTAAACAGATCTTCCTCTTAAACTACTCAGATCCCACATACAAATCTCCATTTTTTCTTAGCAGCATATCTTATCCCTATCCTTTCTGTTGTAGTGACATTTTTTTTGGTGATCTCTTTATCAAATTCTATATGAATTTCACTTCGGGGATCTGTCACATCCAACGAATTTAGAGAGTCATTAATATTCATAGCCTGACAAATCTTTCCTGGACCTGAAGTCAGACCATATATGTTTTTGGAGCTCCTTAACCTTCTCATTACATCTACTCCTTCACAAGGTTCTATCGCCCTAATTAAGACCGCACCAGCTTTCACCCTATCGGAATGAGCCGAAATATTCATGCAAAAATGGCTTCCATAAATGAAATAGATGTATGTCCTGCCTACATCACCGAACATTGGCCTATTTCTAGAGGTCACTCCCTTGTATGCATGACTCGCACGATCATTTGTATGTCCATACGCTTCTGTCTCCACAATGATTCCAGATAATCGTACTGGCATTTGACTAAAGACACCATATTCTAGACGAACAAGAGTCTTACCTATAAGCTCCTTTGCTACAGTCATGGTGGAGCGAGAATAAAATGATCTAGTTGGGCATATCAACTATGAATATTTTCCGGCCATCATATTAATACCTAGATTCATTATTGCGGTTGACATTTGAGGGGAGTTAGATTCACGACTTAATTCCAGTGATGTTCTATGCTACTCATTATACAATCCCTCTAGCCAAATGAGACCATATCTCGGTATCTTTCGTATCTATCTTGTATATCCATTCTTGATAAGGTAAGAAGAGCTGAGACTCCAAAGTCTTGGATCGCAAAGGATCCCATTACATTCCCATATATGACCGCTTCCTTCATCACACCAAGTGTCTTCTTATTCTGCTGTGCTAAATAACCGAAAAAACCTCCCGCAAAGGAGTCACCTGCACCAGTGGGATCTACCACTACGTCTAATGGAAATGCAGGTGCTGGAAATATCATGTCTTCGAGGAAAAACAATGCGCCATTCTCTCCCTTTTTGATAACTACGAATTCTGGTCCTAATGACATGATATATTTTGCACATTTGACTAGGTTATATTCCCTACATAGCAATCTTGCCTCCTCCTGATTTATCACGACTCCGTTTACCTGGCTAATCATCTTGGAGACTGCGTTGGGATTATGGAGTATCCAATATTCTATAGTATCACAAATCGTTAATTTAGTATTAGGAAAGTATTCGAGGATTTCCATGTTTTGTATAGGATCGTTGTTTGCTAAATAGAGATATTCAGAATCGCCATATTCTAACGGCACAATAGGTTTAAAATCGGCGATCACGTTGAGCTCTGTCCTGTTAGCTGTACGATGAGATAAATCGTAGTCAAATGAAGAATCAAAATGAAAACATCTTCCGGTCGTATCTTTGACAATGCCTTTAGTATCTATTCGATTATCAAGAATCTCTCTGTACCTAGGTGGGAAATCGGATCCTATCACCCCAATAATTCCCGTCCGTGTAAAAAAACTAGAGGAAAGAGCTGCAAATGTGGCAGCTCCACCCAGGACGTGTGATTGTGTTCTAAATGGAGTACGAGTAGTATCCAGAGCTATGGTTCCAAAGACGGTAAGCATAAGGCAAAAAAAGCGTCAGCTTATAATTAAACCGTGTCCCACATTATTGTAGCATATTAAATACAGCAAAGTATGATACGTATCATGTAAGATGAAAATAATAGTTGCCATAACCGGTAGTTCAGGCGTACTGTATGGAATAAGAATGCTTGAGATTCTGCAGAAGTTGGGAATATACACTCATCTAGTATTGAGTGACTGGGGCGAGAGGAATATTCGAATAGAGACGCATATGACGATTGACTATGTTAAATCTTTAAGTTCAATAACTTATGACAATTCCAATATGGCTGCTCCCATTTCCAGCGGTTCATTTCAAATCGATGGTATGGCGATCGTTCCTTGCAGCATGAAAACCGTCTCAAGCATTGCAAACGGGTATGACGATAATCTAATTTCAAGAGCGGCTGGAGTTTGCATTAAAGAATCTCGAAAACTCGTGCTAGTTCCAAGGGAGACACCTATTTCTGCAATTCATCTTCAAAATATGTTGAGGTTATGTAAGATAGGAGTTGTAATATTACCTGCCATGCCTGGTTTTTACCACAAACCAAGAACCATCGAAGATCTAGTAGATCATCTAGTTGGAAAGATTTTGGACCAGTTTGGAATTGAACATAATGTATTCAGAAGGTGGGGAGGAGACAAGTGAAAGCGTGCTCTAAAAGGAATGAATCTATAGATTAGAAAGAAGCAATCAGCCTTCCTTTCTATAATTTAGAATCACTGGCAGGAGATTACTCTACTCTGCGTTGACTTCATAGCATTTATTATTTATGATTGTGGCACATTAAGATACAAATCAATGGAGAGATTTAAACAAAGAACAAAAAAATATGCCTCGAGATTCACAAGGTATCAAGGTTCAGTCATGATTAGTATTTGTGATCTTGAATTAGTCGGAAAAACTCTAATAGACGGCGAGCTGGTTGTGAACCTTTCCAAAGAATATTTCCAAGAACAAATAATTGAGGAAAACCAGGCACCTGAATTGTTGAAGTCGTGTACTATTGCTAATTTAGTAGGCACAAGAATTGTGGATCTGGCCATAAGTTTACGATTAGCAAATCAGAACGGTGTCAAACACATTTCAGGGATCCCCTTTTTAATGATTTACAAGTTCAAATTATCCTAGGTGGAACATATTGTCAGACAAGAGCGTCGGGCCACAACGCGATTATATTGGTACATTCGGAAGGGTTTACCATGACTAGTCATAGAAGGTCTAATGAAAAATTCAACAAAGTTGAGATAATCGTTTGTACTAGAGCTAATCCATTACACGCTAAGAATAAGGGACCGTATATTCACGGATATTTTTATCTCGAGAATGATTTTCGCTATGTCTAGAGGGAAACTTAAATCCAGTAATAGGTAAGCTACATACAGGGGTCAAATTGAGCTTTCAGTATCTGATTAAGGTTCCTGATGATCGGATAGGGGTACTCATCGGAAAAAACGGCAAAGTGAAAAGTGAAATCGAAGAAAAGTGCAAGGTTCAATTAGAAATTAATAGCAGCAGCGGAGATGTTGTAGTTTCGTCTTCATACGAGCCACTATCTGAAATGCTACCGTTCAAGGCGATAGAGATTATTTCCGCAATTTCAAAGGGATTCTCTCCGCAACGAGCTAACCTGTTATTAAGGGATGAGGATTTAATTTTTCAGATAATAGACCTAAAGGAATATGCAGGAAAATCATCCAACACGATGGACAGAATAAAAGGTCGTATCATCGGCCAGGCAGGAAAATCGAGGAGAACGATAGAGGAGCTTAGCGGAGCATACATATCAGTTTCGGGTCACACTGTTGCTCTTATAGGTAAATTCGATGAGGTTAGACTAGCTAATGATGCTATCATCATGATCCTAAAGGGTAGTACACACAAAACAGTCTATGAGGTGTTGCAACAGGCGAGACGGAAGAATAAGCTAGATAAGATTAGGCTATGGGAACAGGATAGTGCTGGTAGAGATTGATAAATTAATTAAGATGTGTGACAAAACTAATAACGCCTATAAGCTATA
>JAATVT010000012.1 GCA_014523685.1 Nitrososphaerales archaeon TH5893 | reverse complement strand
TGACACTGAGTCCTTCAGACCTCAATGATTATGAAAAAAGGGGAGCTAACTACAGCCCGAGGACTCGAGCAAATGGTCACAATAAGATTCTTGTGTTATGCGTAGATAGAGATGATGACATCGGGTCTAAAGGGGGTGTGAAGACACCTATTTTGGGAAAAGACCATTGTATTGAAGCGGGACTTAGACTGGCAATTGAAGACCCTGAAGACCCAGATGCTAATGCTATATTCGGGGCAGTAAAGGCCTATGAGAAGCTCCGCTCCAAGGGTTATGATTCTGAAGTGGCTCTTGTTGCGGGAAAGATAGATCGAGGAATCGAGGCCGATGAAAAGATCGGAAGCGAACTCAACTATATACTTAATAGATACCATGCCGATGCCGCGGCTATTATTTCTGATGGTGAGGATGATGAGGCCGTTGTCCCAGTGATTCAGGCCACAATACCGGTTATTTCAGTTCAACGCATAATCATTAAACACAGTAGAAGTGTAGAATATTCATACGCAGTACTTGGCAGATACATTAAGATGCTTGTGTACGATCCGCGTTATTCAAAATTTTTTCTTGGCGTTCCAGGAGCATTGCTAGTAGTTAGTGGACTTGCCACCGTTTTTGGCCTTACAAAAGAAGTTTTGGCCCTAGGTTTGAGTATTTTGGGCGGGGCCTTCATTATTAGAGCGTTTGATATAGACAAAGCCTTGGGCTCACTTGGAAGGCCAACTCCTACAGGGTTCATAAGAATATTCTCAGTATTTGCCGGTGTATTGATTATCTTAGTTTCAATAGCCAATGGATTTTCGAGCATTCCTGCGGAAGCTTTGGTTAACAAAGACATGAGCTTCGTTGAAATAATTACAAATCGACTTATAGTAGGAAGTTTTGTTCACGGTACAATTACTCTGATGTGGATCGGAATTGGGACAATACTGATGGGATCGCTACTTAGCGACTGGTTCAAGGGAAGCGTTAGAGCTATGTCAGATATCTTACGTTTAGTCGTATTGGCCTTACTCTATATTCCCATCTTACAATTTACGTCTGTCCTAACCGAAGGGACAAATCCGTTCACTCTAATATCATCGCTTTTCATAGGCCTAGCCATAACACTGATAGTTGCGACTTTCTTGTTCCAATACTTCAGAAATAAAAAAGGTGGAGAGGTTCTCAGGCATTGAAGCGCGTAGATCTGAATTTTGAAAGAGTACTAACATGGAAGGCAAAAAAATAAAATCATTATTTCGTTGTTAATATAGTATTTCATGTGGATACAGGACATTCCCAAGAAAGCCGTCGCGGATAGCATACTCAAGCACAGTGGACTTTATAATCTGTATGAAAAGAGACTCGAATCAAAAATCTTAGGGGGGTCCTTACCTAACCATATTGCGATTATCTTAGATGGAAATAGGAGATGGGCCAGATACGGTTTAAATGGACTGAAGGATGGGCATTTACAAGGAGCCGACAGGGCAGAAGAACTGTTAAATTGGATTCATGATCTTGGTATAAGAATTACTACATTGTACGTGTTGTCAACTGAAAACCTAGATCGATCAGATGATGAGTTAAAAAATATTTACAATTTGCTTCAGCATAAGCTTCAGAGGCTCTATGCAGATTCTCGAATTCATAAACGACAAATGAAGATTAAGGCAATAGGCAATGTAAAACTTCTCCCTGATTACTTGCAGGACATTCTTTTGAAGTTGGAAAAAGAAACGGCGAAATATAGTTCAATGTTTTTGAATATAGCAGTTGCTTACGGAGGACAAAAAGAATTAGTTGATGCCATCAGACAAATAGCATTGGGGGTACAGACGGGCGGGATAAAGGTCGAAGATATCGATGAAAAAGTAATCGAGTCCTTCCTGTATACTTCTCATCTCCCCCAACCAGAGCCAGATCTAATACTAAGGACGTCAGGGGAAAAAAGGCTTAGCGGGTTCCTTATTTGGCAAAGCGCCTACAGCGAGTTAGTGTTCATGGATGTTTTCTGGCCAGAGTTTAGGAAAATAGATCTAATGAGAGCAATTAGAACATACCAATCGCGGTTGAGAAGATATGGCAAGTGAATTATTGATGAGAATCTTCAGACAATCTACAAGTTATTCCAATAATTACCAAATGGCTGCAAATAGGGAGATCCTTGGAATGACCTGCTCAGATTGGTGGGTATAAGTTTTATTATTTGAATAATTAGAAAGAGATACTAAAGGCCAGGTTTAAAATACTCCTACATGTTATTGGAAAGGTCAGCAGGAGCAGTAGTATTCTCGATAAAATATTCTGGGAATGTATTTTTTTTGCTTTTGCGTTATAGTGCCGGCCATTGGGATTTCCCCAAGGGTAATATAGAAGATGGGGAGGATGAGGTCCAAGCCGCATGCCGAGAGATACGAGAAGAAACGGGCATCGAAAATGTCGTTTTTTTGGAGGGATTCAACAAAAAAGTGGAATACAATTACAGGCGACACCGAAACGTGATACACAAGGAAGTTGTATTTTTCCTTGCAAAGACAGATTCCCAGAGGGTGATTCTATCAAATGAACATATCGCCTATTCATGGACCGACTTTGACAGTGCTCTTGCCAAATTAACTTATATGACTGCCAAAGATATCTTGGTCAAGGCACAAGATTATTTGAAGTCTAGGTATATCAAGTGATCCCAACTCTGATGTCTCGAAGTTTGGTATTATCCGAAGAATAATTAGACGCTATTTTCGGCTTACACTCGGTTTCCATCTATCTTTGATTAAGCTAAATTCAAATTTTGAAGTTAGAATTAGTATGGCACGGCTAATCGTTGAAATTTTCTAGCCTCTTTTACAGGATTAGCTGAAGCAATGATGGAACGACCGACTATAAAATAGTCAGTACCATTTTTGATGGCTCTATCTATTCTTCCCCCTTGTATCCCTATACCGGGTGAAAAAATAGGGATTCTCCTGACATGAGAAATCTCTCTCAGAATATCTGATTGATTAGCACCAACAACTATTCCGTCTACCTTCGCATCCATTGCCATAGCAAGAAACATCTTATACATGCTTATGATTCGACCTGTTCGTTGATTGAAAACCTTCGCGCCATAATATTCCCTAGCTCCAGGATGGCTCATATACGTCAACGCAATTATCCCACAATTCTTTTCATGAGTTTGCTTTACTGCCGATTTCAGAGCAGCCTTTCCCATAAGCGGATTAACAATCACTGCGTCAAAACCCATCTCCATTAGATATTGGATAGCAATATGGTTAGTGTTAGTTATATCATTCAATTTTATGTCCGCGATGCATTCTAACCCATGAGAATGAGCTAATTCTGTAGTCTCAGTTAAATCTGTTGCAGAAAATGGTAGAATAAGATGAAAGTTTATCTTAACAGCACAAACATGTCGCTGCAATTGGTTTATAGAATTCATTGCAAATTTTTTTAGATCATGACTAGGAGTCGGATCAAGTGATAATATAATACGGCTATTCTTTAGTTTTGATTTCTCTGTAATTCTCTTCTGGAAAGGTGTTAAATCTGAGACTCTAGTCATACGATACTATCAACGGATGAAAATGTGCAAGTCTTATTATCTTTAAATAAACATATCCATGTTCATCTATCCTATTGGAGAAAGAAGGTCGCTCTGAACTTTGACTTGAGAATCTTAAATAACAGGATTTCGGCTCTTCACTCAATATTACGTAGTAAAAATAAGACAACGAGTCTGCCTCTGTCAGATTTATCACAGTTCCCATCACGAGCGATTGATGAGTCGGGTCAAGGTCAAATTCTATACTTCCATTTTTGGTAAAAAGAAATAGTGGTAAAGGAGGCTCATCATACATTGTCTTATATGCAGCGACTTTTGCTAAACTGTAGATATCCATAAGTTTTATAGCAGTATATCCAGATTTCTTATTTGTTCGGGCATTTTTCAACATACTTGAAGGGAGCTTTTCTATGTTGATAATTGGTGAATAGACAAAACTTGGATTACCTATCGAATCGACAATAGATATCTCTTCTGAACTACCTGTAATTCTGTATGCAAGATATTGTCCTTGTCTTGTAATGCTATTCTTTACAAAGTAGATAATTGGTCTTTCGTTGATTATGTCAGCTTGAACGGCCAATATTTGATCTGAATTCAGAGACAAAGAGAACGTAGGCAAGGGGGTGCGTTCAAGGGCGCACACAAATCTCCCAAAATCATTCAGGCTATTAAGCTCAATGTAGTAAGGAGACTTGACTTTCAATTCTCAATATCTTAAAACTATTGGTATTAAAGCTATACGCTGCGGCGGGTAGGAATGGTAAAATATCCTCCGACACACGTCTGATTGGGATATTCATTGGTGCCTCTCGGATATGATCTAGAAATAACCCATCTAGTCGATACGGCGATTTATTATCTTGAAAAGCACATCGCAAGAACAACGTCGAGGGAAATACAAGGGTTGACACTATGGCTTGCTTTCGTTAATGTCGAACATGCAATTTTATGTCTGAAGCTCACAGGTAGTGGTGTACGGGGTGCAAGCCACGTGTATGGCAGTGCTAGTCGTGGATCGTCTCATAAAAAAAGTGCAAAGTTTCGTCCAAGAAAGCTATCATCATCAGAAGCGTATAGCCTTGGGAAATGTGTTGAGCTAATAACTGCAAGGCTCGCAAAAATCAAGACCACTTCCGATGATTATGAAAAATTGCTTTCAGAATTGAGGGCTTGTAGGGATCTACTCGTTAGTGCTATTAGGAGGCATTCCTCAATTTGATTGTGTATCAAACTAAACGAGTTTCCAAAATTCTAGTCCAATCTCTTCTTGATAACTAAACAATGAGATACACTTTTTTTTGGAATTTTCAAGATTCTTATATCAAATAATGTTCATGTTTAAGGACGTAGACCTGTCTACTATATCGTTCAATTCTGCTCCTGTTCCTATTAACGTCACCATAAGCCCAGTTTCTTGTTCGATTTCTTCTATAAAATTTCTGGACTCAGGAGACAACTTCGAGTATTCTCTTATCCCTTTACAGCTTGGAAAAGCTACATCAAGCTTAGTTAAGGCCAACTGAGTGGCACTATTCAATCGTATCGACCTACGAGCCAGATCCATATCAAATGGTGCAGCCCTCCTTCGTCTGCCTGTCACGCTTCCGTACTCAGTCCATCCACGCTTTCTAGCTTCATCATTGTCGATCTCATTTTTCAGAGGACCCTGGCCTACTCGTGTTACGTATGACTTGAAAACGAGAAGGACTTCATCAATTCTTTTTGGCCCAACTCCAACATCTGAACATACAGCTGAAGATGTTACATCTTTAGAAGTTACAAATGGATATTCGCCGTGGTATAATGAAAGAAAGGTTCCCTGAGTACCTTCAATAATTACCCTTTCCTTCTTATCTAGAGAATAATTGATGGCGTTGCTGACATCTTCTATGTATTCAAAAAGTTCAGGAACTTCCTTTGCTATTCTAAGTGTTCTAAGAGCTCTATCTGAATTCGCTGGCCCAGTTCCTGTTCCCGTAGTACCTAACCTTGTCTTAGGATATTCAGCATTATCTTTCTCTATATGGTCATTATTAATTATCCCGCACGTCGAGTCAACGAAAACCCGATCTTGTGCTTCAAAATTTCTTATTTCATCCAATAAAATTTGCGGATTAATCAATACTCCTGGGCCGAGCATGAGCCTAGTAGAATCGTTCAAGGCTGCGCTCGGTAGCATCCGCACTTTGTACGTTTTTCCATTTAAGACAAAAGTGTGTCCTGCGTTAGGTCCTACCCCGCCTCGTGCAGCAATCATGGGGTTATACTGTCTGGCAAGATATGCGATAATTTTTCCCTTTCCTTCATCTCCAAAAAACCCACCGACTACTACAACACATGGCATTGGTAAATGTTTAATACGTGGATATTTAAGGCTAGTTAGAAATTATTTATTATAATTCAGATAAACCAAAAATGACATCAAAAAATTATTCTATAGAAGACAAACTCGTTCACCCATTCCACGTTCCTGGTCGCAGGCGATAAAAGATATATTTATGTTTATACCTGAATACAAAAATAACCGAATCATAATTTAAAATGGAATCTTTCTCCCCAGATCATGCTACAGAAAATATTATTCAAACACTTGTCGATTTGCCCGAATTCTTAAGAAAGCCGATCTTAGAAAGTCGAGTTAAGGATTTTTTCTCATTGGGCATCCAGGATAGATATGAAATAGTGTCAGGCATATTGGATGCTCTTCCTTCATTCGAAACTGGAAAGATATCTTCACTGGTAAAGACATGGCTGATGGTACTATCTAATCTTGATTCAGTACTGATAGTTGAGATGTTTAGGTTATATTGCCAGGAAATAAGAAATTCTCCTGAAATCATTCAAAAAATACCGATGGAAGAGATTATCAAAATGTTTTCTGTACTTGAATCCACTCAAAGGAAAAAAATAGCAGATTGCATAAAGGAAGCTATACTGTCATTTCCTGATACAAGTAAGATAGTAAATCTAATACCGGAGTCTGGACTAAAGGCTCTACAAATGAAATAAATTGTGGACCTTCAAATTGTTATTCTTATACCATATATTCCAAGTTGTGTCTATTTGATGTGGCTAGTATCACCGATACCAAACTAGAATTAATATTTCTTATTTCTTCAAAACATCTAGCTAGCCTTGTTTGGAATACGTGTCAGTAATTGTCGACTACATATATGGAATCTACTCTTCGGGTGCGTCTGGTCTTTTATCAGGATTTTTCTGGAATTCCCCTTCTTGCTTCTCTAAACCAAAGAATATTCTTTCATATTTTCGGAGCATCTTTCTATGTTCTGGAAGGGACATGTCGAGTCTCATCTCATTCATTACCATTATAGCATGAGTTGTCCATTCTTTCCAACACTCTTGACATGCCGGGTACTTACTTGCTGCAGGATCCTCTACAGTTTTCTCATCAAATGTCTTGCCACATTTTAGACAGGTTTTAGTCATCTGGATTCTGTAGTTAGCATCGTGTCTATTTTATGCTTATCCTTGAGAAATGTGTGAAATCAGGGGTTACTGTTATTCCTTTATGAAACTCCTCATTCTTACTATGCTCAGGGTAGGTTCTATCGCAATTCTTCAGAATTTTGTCGTGACAGTTTTTCTCGTTCTTCACGTTCTTGCTTTAGTTTATTGTAAGAGTGGAATTTCTTTGCGTGGTCTCGCATCTGCTCCATACCTTCGAATCTTACATCGCATTGCCTGCAGTGGTAGAGAATATCTTTACCATGAACTATCTGAGTATGTTGCATTAATTCCTCAATCTTATGAAATCTCTTACCGCACTTATTACATCTCCTCCTGCGAATAAGGGAAGAGAAAATGTACAACATTGCAACTAATTAATCTGCTTTATTTTAGTGTTATTCCATCTATTCATCATTCATATCTAATTATCCGTCTGCCTTCTTACTCTTCAGGTTTTGCTCGTCCCAACACCGTCTACAAAGTTGACCATCTATTCTCCATCTCTGTTTTGGATTATACCGGATAAATCCCATTTTTGTGCCACAAATTGCACAAAAATTCAGCTTCCTAGTAAACTCTGCTTCCGTTTTTTCGTAACATTGAGGGCAGAGAATAGTCACCGAATCCATATTCCACTTCCACTCTGGCTTTTTCCTGTCCTTAACTGAATTAATTAAGCTATTGCATAACTGACATGTACTTTCTTCTTTTTCTCTTTGCGCTAACTCTTGTTTCTTCTCCTCTTCAGCTTTTAAAATGAACTCCTTTGTCCGTTCAATATGGCAATCACTGCAAAGCAGCCCATTCATTTTCCATCCAGGAGATGGTTTGTACTTGTGACCTGTCAGCTCCTTGTTACAATCGATACAATGCTCGAGCTTGGCATTCCTGGTTTTTTTCCCAAAACCTTGAAGGAATCGCAACCTTTCTTTTATCTATGAGGATAACTCTATATAAATAGTAACTATGGGAGCTTCGCTCGAAACAAAAACCATGCTTAGCATGCCCTTTCGAATCTTTAGATTTTTAGTAATACTCAAGTAATACCCAACTGGACACAACTACCTGATATATTTTGGATAATTTTTGAATGAATTCACCAAAATCAAATAAAGATAGAATCCATAGTCAATATTTTATACTAACAATTTTATCGGCTAGTTCACTTTGTAATATTTAAAACTATTAATACCAGAACAAGATAAATCGGCTCAATGAACAAGAACGTTTTCGCAGGTGTTTTTGCGGGCGTGTTAGCAGTAGGCCTTCTCCTAGGGCCAAGCCTTTCATGGATAACGCCAACTGCTGATGCCCAGGCACCACAAGGAACAACAAAGAATGTGCTTTTGATTGCAGAAGAAGTTGTCGTTGATGTAGCTCCGGATAATGCTCTTCATCCAGGTGGGATAAAGTACAATGCAATGACATTTAACGGTACTATTCCAGCCCCAGTGATTGCAGTCGATCAGGGAGACACACTTAATGTGACGCTTAGAAATGAAGGAAAAACGATTCATAGTCTTGACTTCCATGCGGGGATAGGACCATCACAAGCTTCAGGTAGCGGACCTCTCCAGCCAGGTGAATCAAAGTCATGGACTCTTAAAGCTGATAATGCCGGCGTATTTATGTATCATTGCGCTGCTGACGCCCTTATGGGGGTATGGGAACACATTGCCAACGGAATGTACGGCGCTGTAGTAGTACACCCAACAAACGAGGCACCCGCTAAAGAATTTTACATTACATTCAGCGAACTCTATGATACAGCAGACCAAGGACTATTCAAGGGTGCTAATGGAACAGGTAGCTTCGATCTAACCAAATTCGTTGAAGATCAACCAGATTTAGTTCTGACAAATGGTATGGCTCACAAATATGTCCCATCTGTTGGTAAGTATGCAAAAACTGACCTAAATCCAAATGGAACACATTTCAAAGTAAAGCCCGGTGAACTAACCAGATGGTACTTGTTGAATCCCGGTCCAAATGATGGTGTTTCATTCCATTTCATAAATGGCATGATAGATGTACACGATGGATTCATTAAGGACAGATATGGCACACAACTGTTGAACGACGAGACATGGTGGGTTCCTCCAGGCTCAGCATCTGTAATTGAATCCACATTCCCTGAAGAAGGAATTTACGTAGGTGTTGACCATGCTATGGCCGATGTCCTCAAGGGTGGAGCATTTGCTGTAGAAGCCGTGAACAACTCAACAGCCACAGATCATCCCCCAGGCACATGGGTAGCACCTAAAGGTAGCTCAGTAGTATCTGGCAACGCTACCGAGGCGCCGACTGCTACAAACTCAACTGCATAATGAAAAGACCGTTGACTGACTAACTTTTCTTTCCTTTTCTTTTTCTTACCTATTCCGGTTCTATTCAATCAAATCTTTATCTCCATGTCAAACAGTGTTTCAAATATGTACGACATACCAGCTAAGCAAGGTTTCCTACGCTCCGTTTTCGGCATCAATATATTCCAATTGTGAGGTAAGGAATAAGAAAGTCCAATGCAGAACCTAATATTTTGATTGTCACATAATCCTTTAATAAAAGAGAGACTTATTACTGGCTTGTATTAGCGCATGAAGAAAATTGAAGCCATGGTTCCTCATGGAAGATTGGATAAAACATTTGAAGGTATAAAGCAATTAGGCTTAGGGGGTCTTACATATTATGAATCAAAAGGTAGAGGACAGACTCCAAGACCAGTGGTGTCCGGCGGTAGAGGAACAACTAGTTTTATTCCCGAGTTCAATGTAAATGCGGAGCTGGTATTAGTGGTAAGCGACTCTATGGCAGAGAAAGTGGTCGAAAATATACTAAGCAGCTCAAGCACTGGCCTTGCAGGCGAAGGAAAGATATTCGTATCAATCGTTGATGACGCAGTAGATATAGGTTCTAAAACGAGAGGAGAAGCTGCGATTTAGGGCAGTTACCTACGACCGAGCACTACAACCTTTCTAATTCTGCAGCCATTACAATTTCCCCATTGACTTCTCAAAAGTAGCCCATACTTTATGGCATGTGCTCAAATTATTGTAACATTGAATTCATAGCTCCGGAAAAAAGCTGATTACGATCTGCTTTTATCATCTTTGGTATCTTTCGTCTTTCTCAGTGCCTTGGGTGCCTTAGAAAACACTTCCCTAACAGTATTCCCTAACAATCATATATTTTAATCCTTCTATGGCCAGGATGGTTTGCAGAATCTAGATAATAGAAAGCGAGCTTCCAATTGCTAGTAATTTCATTCACCGTGGTAAAGAAAGAGTTATAATCTGAAATCCTCAATAACTAAGCATGAATTGCGATAAT
>JAATVT010000122.1 GCA_014523685.1 Nitrososphaerales archaeon TH5893 | reverse complement strand
GATGATAATATTCTGTTGCGCCAGTGGCATTCCAGTTAAAAAATCAATATACAATTGCGTTGTAATAGAGGAATCATTGAAGGGAACAAATAGTTAACCCTGGTATGCTTTTGTCTCCCTTGAGACTTATCACATACTTCTATCCTCTATTACAGTATGTCATAGTGCATCTTCATATTTGAATATTGGAAACGAACAGTTAGCTAAGGCTAAAAGTATTGATCAGACCCACCTCAAGGTAAGCATGACATTGGCATGATTAACCATAGCAATGGAAAGAGCATGGTTCCACTAGGAACACGCTTAGTATTACTGTTGGTTATGTTTTTTAGTTCTGTTCTCTTGTCTCCTACTATCATAAATGTGACGTTTGCAATTGATATGCCAGATGCACCTGTTACTCAGGATACTGTTACTGCAGGATGGGGTGAAGAAGATAATAACGACGAAGATGATGAAGATAAGGACCAACCTGACGGTCTCCCAAATCCAGAAGATGCACCAGTTACGACTGAAACTATTACTTCTGGAAAGAATGAAGGTTCGAAGGAAGATAAAGGTAATGAGGAGAATAATGATGAAGCAGACGGGACAAATGTATTAAACGATAGTAATACAGCAGTATCTCCAGTGGGAGCCTGTGCTATGAATCAGGAGCGTACTTTGTTTGGCGGTGCATGTACACCCACCGATATACAATCCAACGAATGCGATAATGATCCCTTAAACTTTGGGTGTCAAAATACTGCATCACAGATGCAGGGAGACGAAAATGCTGGGTCTTTAGCATCAGAACAGTTAGAATAAAAGCAATTTAGAGTAATTACGCTAGACCCTTTCAATGGAAATTTGTAATAAAATAGTTGCTCGTTAAGGAATATGGAAATTTAATTTATCTGACCCCTCATGTATTTTGGAATGTTGACGATCTTGGTATTAAGTGTGAAAAATGCGAAACGATAAATACGATAACATTGGAAGTGGGAGAACTTAAAAAGCAATGATAGTCGTAGTTTTTACGAGCATAACAATTAGTGTTTTTACTGTAAATCATAAAGTAGTACGTCATTAACAAATTTAAGTATGTCATCGTAGAATTATGATAGTGTTAAGGGTATTCATAGCACTATTCCTTTCGATCCTGATTACCTTAGTAGCCCCGGCGTATGCTCAAAATCAGCCACAAACACAAACACAAACACCACGAATGCAGCCTTCATTCGAATTGAGTAATAACGTTAGTACATTGCTGAGGTCGCTATTGACTGAAGAAGTATCTGACGTTGATAGATCATTGTTAATTTCAGACTTAGAACAAGCCATTCAAAGTTTTCTGACTGATAATGTCAATGTAGAATTTGACACTCGAGACGATGGAAATGAAAAAGTACTAACGATTACCACAACTAGCGCACCGACTGAAACAGGAATCACAGAAGAACAATCGGAGGAAGATACTGGCGATGATAATGGTAATGATAATGATAATGATAATGATAATGGGAATGGGAATGACGAACAACCTGAAGAACCTGAAGAACCACCAACAGACTTCCCTACTCTACCATTAGGATAACCTGAAGATGAAGAATCAGATGGCGGTGTAATCGAGTTCCTAAACTATATTAGGAAAAAGATTTGTTTGAGAATGTCAGAAAATAAGATAAATAATAGATGAAACTCTTCAACAGAAGGAATCAAAATAAGGAGAACGTAGAGAAGCCAATTGTCACACTACGCTAAATACATAGGAGTTTTAAGTAGTACCAAGTCATATCCATCCGAACCAGGATTAAGAAAGAAGGAAGTTAGGTGTAAAGGAGCGTTTGCCCAACTTGCAAAGCACAACGCATTAAGATTCATTGACTATACAGAGACTAACGGAAGCGGTAAGATTCTAGGAAGAAAGAGGACCAGAAGATGACCGATAATGATTGCTGAAAAGTTTTCTATTGAATAAATGACACTGGTGAAAAATCGGGTGAAAACCGACTGCCTGCTGAATTCGGGTCATGGCGGGTTGAACTAGGGTGATGCTACAATTTTGCGAGTAGATAAACCAAGAATGACAATTTCATCAAAGATTACAAGCAACCTTTTCATATGATAAAATATGACCATGATTGACGCAAGACGCTTTGCAATCAGAACAAAATCGATATTCCAGCCACTCAGTCAGCGGGAGGCAGCCATGATCATTACCCGCGTTCCGCTTCTCGTCATCCTCGTCGTCGTCTTGGCGCAGCACGCGAGCATCATCATGTCGTCGGGAGGTAGTTCTGACGGAGGGCACCATGGCACAGGTTGACTGGTACATCGAAGGAGCCGAGTTCAGCAATTGCAATTGCGACTACGCCTGTCCTTGTCAGTTCGAGTCACGCCGCCCCACGCACGGAGACTGTCGCGGCTTCGCGGGCGTTCGCATCGATAAGGGCCACTTTGGAGACGTGGCGCTCGATGGCCTCGGCGCAGCCCTCCTCTACGCCTG
>JAATVT010000121.1 GCA_014523685.1 Nitrososphaerales archaeon TH5893 | reverse complement strand
GTTTCTAAATCAGGTGGCTATACCATAATTGCTAACGACTTCAAGTCAGTATTTAATGCTGTTAGAAGTCTATCGACAATAAGAGTCCCTCACAAAGATTTCAGCTCTATTCCTATGGGGATAGCAATTGACGTAAAGGAGCACAAAAATGATAGAGACGAGAACTTACATAAAAAAGAAGGAAATCCTGCTCCCACCTCTCTCAATGAGGATCTGATCATGTTATATAAAAAATATGAAATCACCCATAATTCCCAGAATGCAATGGATACTTTTGTGGTTTACACAAGAGAGTTTCATGATGAGTTGAAGCAAACAGAAAGACACCTTTTTTCCAGAGAAATATATTTTGATGATAAGACCTTTTTTTTGGGGGATCTGACTGTAATGCAAGATACAGAAGGCGTCATATCAAATAATAAAATAAACATTGAAAAGTTCAAACAAAGAATACAACAACACAAATTTTGGAATTATTTTGAAATAAAGACCCTCTTATTTAGGTCTGTCGAAAGCGACATATGGAAAGTTCAGTTCTTATACGTTAGACTATTGGAGGATGCTACGAGCGTGCTGGATGGAGTTAAAACAGATCACTTAATGTTAGTTCACCAGTTATTTGATATAGGTCAGTTAAATGATCTCTTGGCACAAATAACTTCAGGTGATGAAATTAGAATTGGTCGGATAACAGGTTCGTTGGGGTTAATAACAAACAAAATAAAATATGACTTCTATCAGAGATCCCATCCATTTGCGGTTTCGTTTGGCGTAGAGTACCCCTGTTATGCTCTAAGCAAATCAGGCAATACCTCTACCCAACTTAGAGGGGTTCAAGTGCGCTTAACGTCGGAACTCCAGGATCTAAATAGGCCATTTGAAGATTTGAGAGACGCGGTGGCTCGTTCCCTTGGTCTTGGATTCTGGGCAGGAGCGTATTCGCCCTTTGCCGTAGTTCTAGCACCCTTGTTAATGGACATCATGAACATTGAATTTGACGACGGAAAAATACAAGTACGATTGGATTGTTCGCCGGCAGTTCGACTTGACGGATTAAGAATGTCGTTATATGGCAGAGATAGTCAGGACCAACAGACAAGTTTGCATGAAACCATCACAGAATTTTCAAGAGATGGAGACTCCACAATAGTTTATTCCAAGTATTATCTGAGAGAAGAAGACAAACCGACTGTTTCAGTCAAGTTGGTTATATACTATCGCGAACACCCAATGTTTGAGAAGAACGTTAGTAGATCCTCTTAACAGTGTGCTTAATAGATCCTTGCATGTATAAGACTTTGAATCTCTTGCCATCATATATGTCACTGAGGAACTAAGGTCATTCCTATTACTACTGTCGAGTTTTTCCGTTCGGAATCTAGTTTCGGTCCAGAAGGGTTCATAAAATCATGTCACCGAGAATACCCTCGCTCTCGTAACAGTATTACAATGATTATAAGACTCGTCATTTTCATTCATCCGTTTCCCACTATTGGTCTGCAAGAATATCTGTACTAAAATAAGGGTAGGAATGGCGAGTTATGCATTAGGAGTAAAGTATTGCAGTAAATGTGAGGTTTATTTATTCAACAATGGGAAATTCTGCCCTTGTTGTGGCGGACAGTTGAGAACAAGGCCGCTTACTAAGAAAGGTAAAAGAAAAGAAAGCAAGACTAATAATCAAGAAAACCTCTCCGCCAACACAGACCATAAGAGCATGAAGATTCCTAAGTAATGATCATAGGCTCATATTTAAATCCATTATGTACTTTCGATATGGTTACAAGCTTATTACGACCGTCATCACTTTAGGCAGCATTCATGCCAATCAATTATTTATACAACTTTCAAATTGAAGGTTCAATCGCAATAATAAGAATATTATCCGCTCGTAAAAGAACGGTCCCCAATCTGTTGTCACCACTTGTAGAGCCTTGATCATTCTTGTTCATAAGTTCGACTGAGTCTTGGACAACTAAGTTCATATATTGGTCGAAATCGAGTAACTTTCCTCGAATGGCCTTTCCACCTCTCAATTTAATGAGAACTATTCTACCAATGCAGGTCTGAAGATGCTCACTAAATGGCGACGAATCTAATGTCAATATACCTTGGTTGCACCGAATTACTACAATACTTTTCCAACCATCATTCTTATCCTTTTCGTTAAATTTTAGAGAAATATCTATATTTTATTCAGCTATCCTTCTGGCAGTCCTCGTTGCGTCAGCTAACATCAATTTTGATTTAGTCGAGGGTGTTATGGCTACATTAGATTTAGAAAGACAAGACTATCCGAGTTTGATTTCAAAATGAATAGATAGTCAATTGGAGAACGTCTAGTAGGCATCCGATGTTTCACTACTGTTGATTGTCGTCCCCAACCTTTTTCAACTAGAACATGATATATTAATGCCAGTGTCGGAAGATCGTTATGCCTCCACGAATTCAATGGATGACATATTAAGGGAACTGGATAAGGAGAAAGCTCGTATAGTTGTTTTTAAGGATATCCGAAGATTTAGAAAATCTGTGACTGTTGTCAGAGGGTTACAGGAATCAGATGATGCATTAGGTATAACAAAAATGCTGAAGACAAACATAGGAACTGGCGGTACTTATAAGGATGGGCAAATTGTACTACAGGGCGACCATCGAGAAGCGGTTAAGAATATGTTGATAGGAAAAGGATTTAATGAAGATTCAATTGAAGTTAGATAAAGATTAGAGGCTTTAACGTAATAAATCAACCCACCTTGATATAAGTCATATTCGCATTTCTTCTTTGATGCCCTCATTTTTTCATACGCTGCCAAGTAATATGGATATTTGGTTGTTCGTTTAAACCCGACTTTTTAATCTTGCCATGAACTATAATTCAAAAATTGTTACCTTAAAAGAAGATTATTTATTCAATGTTATTTCTCCAAGAATTCTCCTTGCTTTTTCATCCTTTCTATTTCTTCATCCACTGCTTCAGCCATCACATCTAGTTCTTCAAGAGTCCCAAATCTTTGATATGTAAGTCGTTCCAGTAGCTGCAGAACACTCTTGGCGGTACGATATTGCTGGATTCTAGGGTCGTTTAGCTCACCGTATAGTCCAATTCCTTGGATATTGTTTATCTTCGCAAACCCCAACATAAGACCATTAAACCCAGTTATGAGAGAGGATTGGGGAGTAGTTTGTATACCTAATCTTCTAATCTGTTCTGCTAGTTCTCGAGATGTTGTAGTAACGAATGTCTCTGGTTTTTTACCTATAGTTCTGGTAGTGTGAAAGGCGCCCAAAGTGTATATCAACCGAACTGAATACATTTTGGCAATACCAATTATATCTTGACATAATTCGTATAATTCCTGATTTGTCTGAGGTTGACCTATTCCTCCACCGAATGTAATGATGTCTTTGGCATATCGGTATTCCCAACTTTCTTGCTGAAAGTCGATGTAACCCCCGTTGTCTATCACATAGTTGGGAGAGGGCGGGAATACCTCCCTAAAAAGCCTTGTTCTTAGTATCTTGTTTAAAGCATCAATGGTTATACTACCAACATTTCCCATGTCCTGCATGGCTGCTATGATTATTGGTTTTTGTACATCTTGAGGTTCCTCTTGTTTCACAAAGAGCATTCTGCAATCATTACTTCACCTATCAAGCATAAAAAACGTTGCACATCATAGTGGGGCTGTTAAACAACCGGACTCAATAACCCTTATTAGATTCTTCATACTACTCCAAAACATGGATTATGGTACCCTTTGTAAAGATATTTTAGCACTCGACCAAAATGTTAGATTCGCGGGTGTATCTGATGATACTGGCGAAATCAAGTATGGAGGCCAACGTCAAGGCATTAACAATCTTCTTTCTTCAGAGGAGACAAAAAGATCAAATCTACAGGCTTTGGCTAGGTGGAGCTTGCGTAACTCCCTTGCTCCTAAAATTGGCAAGGGAAGGTATGCTATGGCAGAATATGAAAGGATCAAACGTATAACATTTCCCCTGGAAGACTATCATTTGTTGCTAATAACCACAGAAGTAAATGCTGACCACGGAAAGATAATAAATAAAGTGCTTGATATGATCAAGAAATAGAAAGTCCAGGAACATGTGAATTTTTTTCATATTTTGTTGTGGTGAAAATTGAGAATAGTTACCAAGTCATATTGTAAACTGGTAGTTAATGCGAGTGAGTAGTGACTTCATGGGATGCTCCCCACCCCCCAATGCTACCAGTATAGTCACCAGTAACTTCTATAACATTTTCTGAATCGGATATTTCCTTAAGTGCTTCCAAAGTTAGTCTCTGGTTGGTTACGTAATGGGTACCGCTGTCATATATAGTG
>JAATVT010000120.1 GCA_014523685.1 Nitrososphaerales archaeon TH5893 | reverse complement strand
CGTTACTGACAGCGTATGACGTCATAGAGTCAATCTGATATCCCTCTTTCTGTGCTCGTGCCACTCCTTTCCAGATGACATCAATATAGTCTGAACCTAACACCAAAAGAGTGGGATCTTCATAAAGAACTTTAATTGGTTCGGGGCATCCTGCGGTGTACGGGCAGGGTGTTTCTAGAAATTCTTTATCGGTAGAAAATAACTGAGTAAAGTTCGTTCCTTGTGTCTGATTTTGTGCATACGACTGTTCCTGGTTCGATTGTTCGATCAGCAGGTATGAGATTACTGTTATCGTCACCAACAATACGATACAATATGTTTATTCAAAGAACTTGAAGGATCTGAGATTATTTTTGTTCTTATTCATCAACTAATCAACTAACTGACGACCACACTACCTGTCATCCAGGGATGCAGAATACACAAGTAATCAAATGTTCCTTGTCTTTCAAATTTCACAGTGAATGTGTTACCTGAGCCAGGGTATTCCTTTTCCAGTCCATTTGGAAGAAACCAACCTGAATTGACATACTTCTCGGTACCTGCCATCGAATAGTTCGCAATTGGTTTCATAAACGTTACATTTCCCGAGGCGTCGATTATAGCTGGTTCATACGTTCTTGCATTAATTGCAAGAATGGTATTCATGCTGCTATCTGTAGTATCGGGAATCAAGACTGGTTCATTGTTAGAACCTGGAGGTACGACACTGAACTTCGTCGTGCTAGGGACGCCAAGCGGAGATACAACCCCAACCATGGTACTGTTATCTAATACGAAGGTAACTGTATGTGGTTCAGCAACATATTCTGATGGGTAATACCATGTTACACTTTGTCCTTCCTTGATTTCTATTCGTTGAGGTACGAATATTGTCCAAGGGGCGGTAGAATTCCCTCCACCAGCTGTGACTCTTATTGCAGCAGGAGTTTGTTCTTCTTGTTGTTCTTGAGCCTGTACTCTTTCAGACGTATTGAGTAATTGGCGAGACCGGTACCACCCAGTGCCAAATCCATATAAAGTGCTTTTTGGTCAAGGAGACTGGACTTGCTCAATTGCTATTTTCGCAGGCACTCATAAGGGTCCAATGACTTCTGAAGGTAAGAAGATCCCACCAACCAATAAGAAATTTCAAGTTGACTTTTGTACTGTAGCACATTGGAAGAATGGTCAAATCGATGAAGAGAATCTCTTCTATGATAATATTGGAATGATGAAACAACTTGGCTTAGCTTAGTAATTCATGAGTAAACTTTGAGAAATTCTTACAATATATTTAGAATACAAAAAGAGAATCATCCAGTAAGCGTTAGATCATGACAATATGCTTAACAATTTTAAACAATGTCCTAAAAAACATACAGTTCATCTGATGTTCTATATTGGTTTCTAATCCTTATAGTACTACTACTGCCACTGCCATTACCAGCATTATTAACAATAACAGTACTGAGGCTGAACAGACTTGTTATCATCAGTGTCATGTATGTGGAATTATATCTAATTGTGATGAGACTCGTCAAAATTGCAAACTCCCGTTCTATGATAATAAAATAAGATGTTCTTTATGTGCTAACAGGTCACCTCTATTTTAGTAGTAATAGAGGCATCAATTCGGGTGTGGCGGAGTAAATGATCCTTATCCCTGCTATGCTATTGTCTATCTCCTTTGGAAACTTATCACATACTTCTCTATCCTTTATTACTAATCCGTAACAGAATATTACGATAAACGAATATTCGATACGAGAAGTTAACAAAAACCAATAAGATTCCTAGAGCAGTCTATCTTCTTAAATACTGGCAGCATTTCAATAATATCTAAACTTTTTATTTATTAGAGTATCTCAGATTATTGTTAGTGCAAATTTGATATTAGATGAAATCGATTTAAAAATACTTAGACGGGTGCTAAAAGACGCTAGAATGTCTTATAGGAAAATAGCAGATGAAATAGATGTCTCTCCTCCTACTGTTTTAAGTAGAGTACAAAAACTGGAGAAGGACAAGATTATCAAATCCTATAGTGCAGTGCTTGATCATGAGAAACTAGGCTATGATCTTACAGCTGTTATAGAGGTTACTGCTATTAAAGGAAAGATAACAGAAATGGAAAAGCATATATCAAAATTTCCAAATGTCTGTGCTGTCTATGACATAACAGGTCTAACGGATATGGTAATAGTTGCAAAATTCAAAAGCAGAGGGGAGTTGAGTAATTTTGTGAAAAAGGATCTATCGATGCCATACATTGACAGAACTAATACTCATGTCGTACTAATTACTGTGAAAGAAGATTTTGGGTTTATAGATAGATAGTAATAGGAAAGCAAGTATGTTTTGTACCTCATAATTAAAAAAGGAAAAAACGTGGCGTCATCATGAGCTCCAAAGTAATATAACTCTGGTGATATTATTATTAACAATAGAATTATTACAGAACAAATCTCCATTTACAGTTGATAAGTAATGTCTTAACATTAACCAATTCTTCTTAACAGATACCAAGTTACTGCGTCTTTATTCATTCAAATGTATAGTTTTATCGTAATGATCTTTATATAATACAAGTCACATTTGTATTGCATGTTGGAAAACCTAACTCTATCAGCAGCATATGTAACACTTGGGTTCGCAATTAGTTATCTTGCACTTGAAGGAGGATGGCATTTTACTGCCTGCAAAATCAAAGAGAAGTCAATTCCGCCATGTGTCTTTAAGCAAGTGAAAACTATGTTTATTGCAAACAGCAAAATGGTATAAAGACTATTGTTAAGCATTTCAATGAATATAATTCAGCTCGGACAAAAAGATGGTAGGCCTAAGAATAAAGACAAAGTCTTAATCGAGCTAGGTACTTTCTCCGAATTAATTAGGGACGATTCAACGATAGAATCAATCATAAGAGATCTTAGATATATAAGGAATCAAAATATCACAAGAGGATTGAGACCACACTATCATTGACCCTCACGCTTGATGGGGATAACGATAAAGATCTTACTCCACACTCTTTTTGGAATATAACTGACTTTGGTTATAAGTGTCCCAATTGTGAAACGATTAATAGGATAGCATTCGAAGACGGGGAACTCAATAGACCAGCATTAGGTAATCATTGTTTTAATCCCGTATTCTCACACGGTCAAGATTACTTTTCCTCTTGGATGTTCATCTTTTTGGTAGTCAAGTGCCCTGCTAGCTTCGTCTAGTGAAAATGTCTTTTCTACATTTACTTTAATATTATTCTGATCTACCCACTGTGCCAATTTAGCTAGTCGTTGTCTATCCACCTGGGAGAAGAGAAATATTGCTTTGATTCCAAACTGGTTCATTAGTTCTGAGCTTGGCTGTTCTAGCATAGAAACAATTATGCCGCTACCCTTCTTTAAGACTTTAAATGATCTCTTGTACGTATCGCCACCTAGAATCTGCTGCCTTAGGATTTATGGTCCAGTCCAGTCAAATGGTATATGCTTGCTTGACCTACCTTTCCTCTCCCACTTAAAGCCCATTGCATCCACTTCATCAGTTATAGCTGTACCCCATGTAGCAACTGCTCCAGCTGCTCCTGGTCCTACTTCACTTCCAGGCGGATTAATAGTCTGAACTCTCTTACCTGGTGGAGTCGTAGGTCCTGTCAAAGCTTCTGCTTTTGCCATTACTTTTTCTGGAATCTCAGCACTCCAATATGAAAGGTCTTCTGCGATCTCAAATTTAATTGGAGCAAACTCAATTCCTCTTACATCTCCTATGAGATTAGCAAGTTGAGCCATGAATCCACCAGCTCTCCCACTGAAAATCATCTGTAGAGCCTCTCTCTGTTGGGGATTAGCTCGTTCATCAAAAAAGAAAGCAAGAGTTATTTTTGTCTCTCCTGCCCAGACATTTCCCTTGAAATAGTTTAGCCCTAATACGTTCAGTCCGTCAAGTGACACTTCACCATATTGTCCTTTTTTGATATGATATGCCAGTACACCATCGCAGTCACCATAAGTTGGAGTCTGCGCGAATATACAAGGACATGGTATATTACACTTACAAACATCAAACCAGTCTCCAGAAGCATTCCAGTTTGGGACACTTTTATTAGCAGCGGTATTAGTAGTTGACATGGTAGCAAGTAATAGGGCTATTATTTAACGTTACATGCCTTTTCCCGTCCGTCTTTCAGGGTCTAGGCCTTTTTCTGTTTTATCACCCACACATTTATGATAGATTTTTCAGATTGGTCTTGACGCGTGCATTTTACATTCTCTTCCTCTTTGTTTTTCGTAATCGGTGGTTCTATTTCGAGAACCTGCACTATTAATCAAACCATGCAATGATAGGTCTGCGAGTTCAGCTACAAAATTCATTTAGCTAATAGTTTTTCTAAATCTGGTATTAATTGCCTTTGTCAAAATTATTGCATCAAAGGTTAAACGTTATAGTATATCCTGATTTTTCGATTGGGACACATACCTTTACTTTAGTGCGAGTAAGCTCCGGAATCAACCGGATTTTTCACTATTGTAAGATGTCAATATAATGGTCAACCCAAGAATCCGAGAATATTTGACCGTATTAAATCTTTGAAAGGTGCATTATTATGTTTGGAGAATTTGCATAATAACACGATCAAATCCCTTCTGTAATGATCTGATAGATTGACTTCGCTTTTCATAGCAGCAACATATTTGACGATGGTCTCAGCGTTATCTTCTCTAATGGAATGAAGTTGCTTAGCAAATGATGCTGCTAGACCAGCCGTAGCCTCATCTATTCTTCTTTCTAATAATGGTGAACCATTTCTTATCGCGGTAGTCGGAGCTTGAGAAGACGACACAACTGTGGTGTGACTGATTATCATATAAGTATACTATCTACTTCTACTAATTGCTTTAATAGTACCTATTGCTTCTCTGTATTAATGTCGTCCTGGTTCTCTAAAATTCTATCTCATAGAGAAATAGCATCTCATAGAAAAGACAACACCGTATGTGATCAATGCGGTCAAAAGTTTGAAAAATACGATGAACTAATAGCTCATGCAAGACATGTTCACCATCATCCGATTGTAAAATGCCATGATTGCGGCAAAGAATTCATTCATGAGAAGGATAGGCTACACCATGTGAAAGAAGAGCATGAGAAAAAGGTAGACCGTAGAACTCATAAGTGGGAGCATGTTCATGACAAAAAAATAAACCCACAGGAGCAGGTCGATGAGCAGAAAAAAAATTTTGGGGACAATTTCTGAGCGAAATAAAATAAGAATAGGTAATTCCCACCTGGTAACCTAGTCTTATCAAAATTGGTTGGACACCGCCAACATTCATCGGATACAGCAAATATCGGTGATGTCAGGTTTGAGGTAGAATTGACTCGAAATGGTCTTTAACTGTAAGCATCAAAATGAAAAGGCCACAAGTTGCAACTAACTCAGAAGCTTCTATTGAACTAACTTGTATGCTACAAGTTTGTTGTCCTGCATAACAGGTATTATCATAATACTTTGGCTTGGTATAAATCCTAGGTCAGCAGTCCCTTGTGTACCTAACTCTATCAAAGTTGAGTACTCTGATCCATTTGCATTAACATCATACAACCTTCCTGCAGGATTGTCAGTAACATAGTAATGTGTTTCCGTAGCGTCAGATTCTATCCCATCAAGGCCACCAAAAGGAGAAGTCGATCCTTCCTTTCCCAAGCTACTTATTGACTTATTTTTTAAATCGACAACTTCTATGCCGGCACCAGGTTTACTCATCTCTCCCAACGAAGCAACGATTAGCCTATTTTTACTATTGTCAACATGTAATCCGTTAGGGCCATTTAATTGTGGGCTTTGTAACCAAGCTTGTAAAGTCGTAATATTACTATTATTAGCGTCTCTATCTAGCTTGTAGATAGTATTGGTAACTGTATCCGATACATAGATATTTCCTTGATTATCCACTGCAACATCATTAAGAAACGCGCTTCCAGGTGCGTTGAATCTCTTGACTATTTTTTCACCATCAATATCAATCTCGACTAAATCTGTGATATCTGAAACATACAACCTACTATTATTGTTATTAACAGCCATACCTTTAGGTGCATTTAGTCCTGTAATCCAATTCAATTCAACAATGCTCCCGTTAGAAGGTGAAACTGTAGAAATGAATCCGTTCTGATCCTTTTGGTCTGGTTTTCCATTAATATTAGAAACGAATAATAAATTTTGTTTGGGTGCATATACCACTGATTCTGGGTTTTTCAAGTCAACGGGTGTTTCCCATATTTTGTTGAACTTTGTTTGCCCTACTTGTTGCTGCTCTTGTGCCTGTCCCTGTGCTTGTGCTTGATTAATGTTGTTTATCATATTTATGCTCGCCCCATTAAATAGCATTATTCCAGATATTGCTACTAAAAACAAAGTTGCCAAAACTAATGATTTCTGTGGAAGCCTTTTATTATTTGCTATCAATGTCCAAGAACTATTGGAGATGATTAATAAACCTAACACTTCATTTTCCTTCATTGTCAGCCCATGATTTTGTCTTCTCGTACTTGCTTGGTTATTCCTAAATCCAACTCGGCTCTATATAACATACAATATTAAGGCGGTTGAGCTGCTACCGAAAAGATCAAGTTTGTTACGTTACCATTTATGTCAACTAAATCAGAACGTAATTCTGATAAAAGCCGCAACGTTTCAGTTGAATTATTATCCTGTACTGCTTGAATTGCTTCGT
>JAATVT010000119.1 GCA_014523685.1 Nitrososphaerales archaeon TH5893 | reverse complement strand
TTCAGTAGCCTCATCGCTACAACCTTGTAATTCACAGATCTTATCAACCATGATTTGTTATTAATTTTAAACAAGTACTTTCCCTTAAGCTTTGGGATGGAATGCTGCAGAAGGTCCGACAACTCGGGCTGACCTACATAGCTAAACCCTGCGGCTGACAATAATGAGTTCCAACGTAGCTAGGTCCATTCTTACTACTTTACTACTTCATGGAACTATTTGTACCTTTTTTTGAAATATTTTGTATGCGTTTAGTAAAGTAAGTATATTTAGTTGGTGTAATTATTGCTGCAATATCTGGTCCGGAATACTAACATAGCCTATTTTTCTTCTTGCTATTCCAATATTGAAAAAGGATAAGATTGGAAGAAAGCTCTTATAATTAATATCGAGTCGCCATGAACAATATATTTATATACAATTGATTAGTATACTATTCATAAGTATATTAATGATGCAAAAGTACGATTTTCAAAATAGCATTGGATTTATTGTTAATAAGACAGCTAAAGCATTCGTTAGAGCTTTAGACTCTGAATTGCGTGAAAAAGTAGGTGTTAGTGTTGGTCAATGGAAAGTAATGGTTATGCTTGTTGACCAAGATGGACTTACTCAAAAGGAAATTGCGGAAAGACTTGGGCTAGAGGGACCTACTCTTATTCCGATTATAGATAAAATGGAGAAAGATAATTTGGTGATAAGAAGGGTAGATTCATCTGATAGACGGAACAATAGAATATACCGCACAGAAAAGGCAAATGAATTATGGAGCGAGATGGTAAAATGTGCGGCAAGGGTGAGACAAGTTTCCCTAAAGGACATATCAGATACTAATATTGAAATTACTAAGAATGTGCTAGAAAATGTATATCAAAACCTCAGAAACCAGTTTGATGTTGGTTGTAATATTGATAATAATAATTCATCAAATTCAGCAGCTAGTGTTGTACACAATATTAGCTCTTTTTCAGCTACTGCAATAAAATCAAGAAAAATTGAGAAAGATCACAAAAAGGGAAGATTCTAAAATGAAATCACCACCGCGGGATTATAATTCTAATAGCAATCAACCAAATAAAGCATATTCTACTAATATTCACTTTACCTCTAACTCGGTAAAAATCCCAACCTATGCATGGAAGATGCTGGCCATATTGAGCTGCATTGCGACTATGGTAATGTATGCAGAAACTATGTTGATACCAGCTATTCCGGATCTTATAGGACATTTTCATGTATCATATGGTATGTCTTCATGGATCCTTACCTCCTATCTTATAGCGGGAGCTGTTATGACACCAATAGCTGGCAAGTTATCTGACATCTATGGTAGAAAGAAAATCTTACTAATCATAATGGTGATCTATGCGATTGGAGTATCAATGGCTGGATTTGCCTCAGACATATACTTCATGATATTTGCTAGAGCAATTCAGGGAGTAGGAATGTCGATGTTTCCTATTGCTTTTGGCATGATAAGAGATCAATTTCCAAGAGAAAAAATATCGATCGGTCAAGGAGTTATAACTTCTATGTTTGCATCTGGGGCTGTCATAGGTTTAACCGTAGGAGGAATTATTGTTCAAGACTATGGATGGCAAAATACGTTCTTCACGATAATACCAATTGCAATTGCCCTTCTTTTAATAATATGGCGATTTATTCATGTAACTGATATTAAGGAAGAGGACCAAAACCAAAAACGTTCAAGAATACTGGAAGGCGAGAATGTCAGTAAAACAAGGAATAGCAATGATAAGAGGGCCTTCTCTAAGGCTTCAAATCAGATTGATATTAAAGGTGCAATTGCATTAGCTATTACTGTTACTTCATTTCTATTGGTCCTGACACTCCTAGAAACATCTGGCAGCAATCTACACGCAGCTAGCATCGCTAATAGTAATGACAATCTACCATCCAATGCTAATTCCTCATCGAATATTTTACCTTTTCTTATTATTGGAATTATTGCATTAGTATCTTTTGTAATTATAGAGAGACGAGAAAAATACCCCTTGGTAGATTTTAGACTCATGCTTAACAAATCAATATTACCGGCAAATCTGATTATAATGCTAGTTGGTTTTTCTATGTTTATGGTTTTTCAAACAGTACCCATACTAGTCAGGAATCCTGAACCAGTTGGATTTGGAGAAGATACCATAAGCGCTGGAAGGGTACAACTTCCATTTGCAATCGTACTGTTAATCTTTGGTCCCACCTCTGGTTTCATAGTTTCTAAATTAGGCTCATTAAGACCAATCATCTTAGGTACCTTTATAACTACTGCAGGTTTCATTGGACTGCTCATGTTCCATTCAACTGAGGTATTAGTTTCGGTCAATCTTGGAATTCTTTCTACTGGATTGTCTCTAACAAGTGTAGGAGCCATAAATGTCATTATACTATCTACGCCCAGACAGTTTAGTGGAATATCTTTAGGTATGACTAGTCTTATGAGAATTGTAGGAGCATCGATAGGTCCAGCCTTGGCTGGTATGTATATGCAGACAAATCAGACTTTGTTAAATGTTAGTGGGATAATAAACTATTTCCCTTCATCAATATCTTTTGAGTTAATCTTTCTCAGTGCTGTTATAGTCTCGGTTATTTCAATAGTATTGGCAATAATCTTGAGACAGAGGGTTACAAAGATGGCTATTCCTAATTTGACATAGTATATATGATGAAGACTTTTAGATTTATTTCCTCTCAAATATTTCTCATAGCTGCACTTATATTCCTCAATTCTTCCGAACCCAAACTATGCAGTCTATTTCCGGTTGCTTACGCCTGTCCAACGCATTAATAGTATTTGACTCAGCTTTTTGGAAGCCTAACTATCGGGTCTAACTTATATGGTATACCAAGGACTCCATTATATGCAAGAAGTTCAAAGATCATCTTGAAACTAAAGTTTAGCCGAAGTTTAGGATACCGTAGGATTAGTTTCTTAGCAGCAATATTTGAGAATATCCCTAGTAGCGTCTGTTTGCTGAAATATTTTTTGAGAAATATTGTTGCTGAATGCATCTTTTTCATGTCCTGAAAGCTATTGGCAATAATGACTTTGTTGGTGGTAACACATTCCTTACTGTGAATCCTTTTCTTCCTCTTACTTTCATTCTCATTCTATACCCTATTTCTAATAGAGCTATAGTTGGAACAAAACCCATTGTAATATACGATATGGATTCTAATATTTCCATGGTATTATTCTTGTCACAGTCAAACATCAAGTATACACAATATAATGTGAAATAAATCAAAAACTTGTTTGACTAATCAGCATCCATTCTAATTATCCTATCTAAATCATCTTTTAACCATTCTGATGACTACTTTCCTGGCAAATACTGGCCTGACAATAAAACGGGTAATCACATACTGCTTTCTACTCCCTTTACCGGTAGTGGATTGTGGTGCGGTTGCTGCATTCTGGCCGGTTCCCGCCAAGGTCAGGCCAGATGCAGCTGCTTTTTGTTTTTGTATCATTCTTTCAATAACACTATTGAAACTATCTTCTAAGGTTCCCATCTCTGCTAGATCGTGGTAAGTCTTTTCACTCACAGCGATCAACTTGGATTTTGAAGACATTGAGAAAATAAAAAAATATAATAAACTTAAAAGGCTTGTCTTTAGTAGTACACAAATACGGCCAGACACTATAGACACGATTACACTGATATCATACTCGATTTCATAATGAAAGAGGATTCGGTATTTCTTGCTAAGCGAAAAAGGTTTTGGGGAAATCTTGATGAGGATAGGATTCACTTGCCCCAATCTTTCAGTAAACTTTATCGTGCGATAAGAAAGTGGCTATCCAACTGTAAGCCGCACAACAGTCCAAAGGCATTTGAATAGAATGATGAAGGAACATGTCTTGATCAAATATCCTACAATAGGTAGACGGCATAACGAGACACTTTATGGACTAAATGTAAAAATGCTAAGAGTCTATTATTGGAAACGAGTAACATCAGGATTTCAAGTTTTAGCAAAGCGACTTGATCGAACGATGAAACATATTGATCTTTGGAAGGATCATCTTGATGTTTGGGGGAATCGTTATGAAGAGGACTTGCTTCTGGAGTAGCAATCATTTTCTTAGGTACTTTGGAAGTCATTTATTCTGTTAACCCTTAATCTCCATCGGTGCCACTACTTCTTTTAGCCGTTCGAGTTCTAACTTTGTAGCCCGATACAGATTGATCGATTGCTCCATGGCCTCAAGTCCATTGTTGGCATTCACATGGACTGTAACCCTGACTCCCTTAGCCGATTGTTCTATCTTAACACTGTGACTAAACTGTGTCGGTATTTCGGTTTCTATTTGCTGATTCATAATTATCCAATAGGTATAGTGCAGTATATACTGCTAATAAACGTATCGCCCGAGATATACGCATATATACTAGGAGCTACAAATAAAAACAGTATATGCAGGACAATACATCGACTCTAATCATGCCAACTGGTAAGAAGGTTCTAGCTCATGATGTGGTAAATGTAAGGCCTGCGAGAAGTGGTGATTATCCACCCATGATCGTTTCTATACCAAAAAAAATAATCGATATTATGAAGTTAGAAAAAGGGGAAAAGCTGAGAATCTATACAGATGGTGAGAGGATATATTTAGACCGTTTTGAAACTCCCACGTTATGAAATCAATTTTCATAATCGATTCTAGTCCTTGTTAACCGTGGTAGGATCCAACGCAACCGGAGACGCTAT
>JAATVT010000118.1 GCA_014523685.1 Nitrososphaerales archaeon TH5893 | reverse complement strand
TTAAAACTCGTAAATTTCCTTGAGTATTCTCTTCAAGCCAACTCAGGGTCTTGAGGTATTGTATCCATACTGAGACTAATTGCTCATTGTTGTCTAAACTTTGTATTATTTCTTTCTTGCTCTGACCTTCGTCAATGCTTTTGAGGATATAAATTGCTGTTCCCAAGGCCGAGTCCACATAATTTTTCTTGATTTCCTTCTTATTATCAGTTGGATTCTCTGTCATGGAATTTGATAACATTAGTAGCCATCTTCACAATATTTATACATACTCAAAATACTTAATGTCAGCTTGGGATTTAACCCAAAGTGGGGGAATTTATAGATTATCTCCAATATATCAGGAAAAATTAGATAATCTAAATCGATGTTTGTATGTGTAAAAAAGATGTGTAAAAAAGATTACTGTGCTCTATGATTCAATAAAGAAAATTGTATTTCAAGCCCTTTTTTGTCCCCCATTGACAATTGATATACTTCATCCTTTGTAAGGGTATTAACACTACACTATCATTGTTACACATTGGACAAACTTGGGTTAGGCTATGAGCTGAAATACTTTCATTATTCTACTTTTCCATGATTACACTATAAAGATTTGTAGCAGACCAAAACAATTCTCATATAATGCAAATTGATGTTGATATAAGATTCTACTAAAGCACTGATATCGACTGAGTTCGGTGAGATTGGGTTTCTATATGTATGCAGTTCGGTAATATAGTAACAACATTCGTAAAAATTACTATAACAAGTTAATTCGGATAGAAAAGCAAAGTCAAGCTGAATCCTAATCAATTTTTTTATTGTTATTGATACAAAGAGCATAACGATAATTTTACAAATAAGTATATCTACTAGTTAATCCTACAACGAAACTAAGAACGATAAAATAAGGGAGACTAATTTTGAGTGAAGATTTTTGGAAGAATATAATGGAGTATAAAGAGTTAGGTTTTGATCCCCTAAGATGGATTCCGACTTGTTCTAATCAAGTAGATGATGATATCTTGCAAGCTTCATTAAAGGAGATCAAAAGATCTACTATAAAGTTAGAACCTACCTGGTTTGACTCCTTTTATTATATGGATGGAAAGACTCCTGAACTCACACGAAGAGTGTATCGCAATTTAGACAATCCTATTATTGAAAATGAAGCAGAGATCAAGCGAGCTCTTCTAACTTTTCGTATCGATACAGAAATTGGTAGTGACTCTGTATTACTATTTGAAACCATCAGAAGATTCCTAAAAAGTTTTCATTTTAAGGTAATATCAAAAAAAATAGTTATGTCTCTGACGGCTAATAGAAAGTCACAGTTTGCCTTACTGGATTATATCAGGGTAAGCAGAGGTAATAAAGTGGGATACACATCTGCGAATAATTCTACTACACAAATAATAGATCCTACTCTTAGCCCAGAATCTGAGATTCATAGCAATATTGCACTAACCATGGCAATGGAAAACTTAAATCTTCTTGGATGTACATCTAGTTTTCGAATATTTCCAATCTATGACGCTCCAACAGAGAGTCTACTAGATACTATTAGAAAAAATCTAGATGCATTCACATCACGATACAACATAGCTATGGATGATTATAGTTCTGTTAAGGTTGACAGTCTCTTCTTTGGTGCTACTGCAATAGCAAATACTTTGAAGGAACAGCCTATCAAATATGAGCAAGTTGAAGAAGGAATGCAGATTATTATTTCAAATAAACTGGGAACATTGCCCGCCATGAGCGTCTATCTTTTGGCGCAAATGGATGAAGGAAGGGTTTCTATGTTTGAGAACAATAACATTTCGTTAGATTCTCTTATTACTGCAAAGAATGAGGTGCTCAAGAGTCTGAGTGAACCACGTTTCTCGCTTGGAAAGGTAATTTCTAAATATTGCCCCGATTTCGGTACTCCCTATGACAAGAATAACCATATAACTGCAGTCTATCCTATTATGACAGATGGTATATTTGCAGTAGCCAAATTTGCAAGACTTCTTAATGCACAGATAGTAATCAATAATCTGCCAATGAAATTTGATGATATTTCTAGGTTCGCAACAAAAGAACTTCTAGTAGAAAATGCTACCGCTGCTTCAGTCGGATGTCATATGATAGTAGCAACAAAGGATGTAGCCAATTTGATAATAGAAGATTTACGAAAACATAATTTTGAGCCATCAGTAATTGGTTTCATAGCAAGAAAGGGGGGTCCAGGTTTGATGATTGAAGCAGATATTGATAAATATGTATCTTCTAAAACAAAGCTTGCTAAATTAAAGTTCTGATTTAATTTCCATTTTATTTTTAATGTCGTTCTGGTATGTAACTTATGTCAGGACCTACACAGATCTAAAAACGGATAAACACAACCAGCAAATACAACTACCGGCATCACTATTTACATGTTCATGAATTTACTGACCCTATTATTTCGTGTAGTTATTATATTAATATACTAAAGTGCTATCAATTACTTTTAACATTGCAGTCCGTTAAAGGAATCAAAAATAAAGATCCATTATTAGATAAAAAGATAGAAAAAATATGCACAGGGTTACAAATATCATATGTTAATAATCTTCATTCAATCTCTATTGAAAATAATAATATCGTAATCATAATTAATTACATTAATTCTATGAAAACTGAACAATTTACCGATAAGAGTTCTTCCCTGTTATTAGACTAACTGGAAAGATTCATTCACAAAGTCATGGGACTAACCCCAGAATATTTCTTCGGAATCTTCCAAGTGCAGGATAACGTTCATAAAGTTTTGTTCTATTTATAGACATACCCTTCTGTCGTTTAGCAGGTGAAACGAAATGATTCTCCTGATGATATGTTGTTGCATCGCCTGCGACTATTAGCTTAATATCTTTTTCGAAGAGACGCTGTCCAAATTCTATGTCCTCGTAACCATAGTTACCATTGAAAGTTTCATCCCAGAGCCCAACATCGACTGCGTCATCACGCCAATAAGCTACATTTCCTCCATGAAAACAATTGCTTGGGAAAGGGTGACTCTTTAGTTGTTTCAGTTCGGGGATTCTCTTGTCTTTACGAGAATCTATTAAATTATTTGAAACACTATGGATCTCTGGGAGTGACGATATCAAGGTGAAGTTGCGAACAATGTCTGCAGGTTGTATTTTGCTAGCTTCCACAAATTTCTTAGGTCCTATCGTAGCAATTTTAGCTGATTTATGAAACCAAATCATGTGCGACTCTAGAAAGCTTGGAGGACATATCATGTCCGAGTCAAGAGAGACAATAACATCATTTCTAGCTACATGTATCCCAGCATTTCTAGAGCTAGCGGCCCCCCAGCCATTGCTATAAAGAGTTACCAGTTTTATGTCTATTTCTGTTTCGTACTGTTCCGTGATGAATTTTGCATCGGCATGATTGGCATCGGCTGCAATAATGACCTCAATTCGATCTTTTGGATAAGTTTGTTGAATTAGACTTGTAACAGTCTTTGCAAGTAGATCATATCCGTAGTGAAAGGGAATAACTACGCTAAGAGATAACTCATGATTGCGTGGTTCTGTTTTCACCTTATGTTCTATGTCCGTGTAGTCATTAAATAATCCCAATTATAGATATCCTCGCCCGATGTAGCTATTTCATTCGGTGATAATATCTATAAACATTACGTGTGACCTTACACTATTGATAAGAATAAAAATTCAATGCCTGTGCATCAACGGCATAGTCAAATTAATAATTTAGGATTCCATGTATTACGAAGTCAAGGCTCAATTAAAAGACCAGAGAACTGGAGTTTGAATTCCATGCGATGCCTCTATGGTACTATATATTGATTATGCTGAATTTTCATAGTGTTACCATGATACGAATAGCCAATTTTTTCATAGAAAGGGATATTCTTATCTGAACAATCTAGTACTGTTCTTACACATCCCATTAGCACTGCTTGTTCGGTAGCGTACTTTACTAGCTTGAACCCAATGCCTCTCGTCTGATATCCAGCCCTCACAGCCACATCTTCGATATGCCCTACTCGTCCTCCACCGAAGATGAATTTTGGTTCGACAAGAAGCGTTGTTGTTCCTATTACCAAACCTTGCTCTGTGTCCTCTTGAACTACGGCAACATATATCCTGTGAAGTGGATTTGATTTTATATCCTTCAATATCGCGGCAGCGGCTGGTCTAGTTAGACCTCCAACTGGAGCTAAATTCTCCAGCACCTCTAATAATCCACCATTTTCAATATCACTTTCTTCTATTTCACGGATTGCGTACTTTATGGAGGGCTCAGACATATCTATCATCAGTTTCAAGGCGTCGGTTCATTGCCACATCAAGATCATCAGCTCCCGTATATGAAACAATCATCGAAAGGGGGGTTGTTTAACAAGAGCGAAAAGGATCCTGGCTGGGAAAAGTGTCAGTGATTGTGTGAGTCAGGTTTGTCGTGCGGAAGAAAATATGAAGATAAGGGAAAGGCATTTCAAGTAAAGGATTTATTTCTAAGGTATATAGGCATTATTATGAGGTACATTATCAAAAAAACTTTTTGTGAACTTTTACAAGAGGAAGAATAAGAAATGACTAGTCAGCACTTGGCGGTTGTGACATTACATGATGCCGCTCCTGCCTTCTCAAAAAGGATATTCGAATTTACTGATGCATTTGAGAATTTAGGAATAAATTTTAATGTTGCCACTGTTCCATTTTTTCATCACACAGAAGACCTTTCCAGGTTCCCAGAATTCGTAGATAAACTCAAATCATACAAACGATGTGAGATAGTGTTACATGGTCTTTATCATGAAGACAGAAAAGGTCATATGGACGATTTTCATACGAAGTCGAAGGGAACTACAGAAGAGGAAATAAGAGCAGGCTTAGAGATATTTGAACAGATAGGATTAAGGACTAGTGTTTTTATTCCACCGCAATGGAAACTAAGCAGTGGCTCTATTGAGGTATTGGAGAAGTTACGATTTAGTTTGGCAGAAATGCAGGAGGAATTCTTCCTGCTTTCTCACAAGCCATTTAGGAAAATAAAAGTTCCAAAGGTGTTAAGTTGGGACTTGACCGGACATCCAGATCAGAATGTTGTGAGGATCAGCACAGAGGAACATCGTTTCAATCTGTTAGACGATGCGCGAGGACGGAAGATGATTAGACTAGCTCCGCATCCACGTGACCCGCACAAGGTATTCAATGAACAAATAAATATGATACGTGAATTAAAAGAACAAGACTATACAATTCCGCTATATAAGGAACTTGTATCGGAATTGCAGGACGCACCTTATTCGATTATCTGATAATCAAATTTTATTGAGAACAAGGCTCGGTCAACTTGATAATTTCAATAACTAGGCATGTCCTAGCTTTTAATTGCTGTGAAGAGAACTAGAACACATCCAGCTATAGTCAGTTATGGCTTGTACCTCTATTATAGTTCTAGAAGCTTCAGGTTAACTGCTAAACAAATGTTTATACACACTATCCCTCCTCTTATTTCAAATATTTATACGATTATAGTAAATAGTATATCCCAATATTTCCTATATCACTATATGAGGAAAAAATACAATTGAATAGTAATTATAATAACTCCATTAGATAACTGACCTATTATCAATAATTTTGTTTTTGGTTGGCTATATCTTTGATTCCTTCAATTATCCTTGAATGATCAGCTTCAATATTGGTTGTTATATAAATAAGATGGCCATTACCTAATGGTATAGTTATGCGTTTAATATTTTCGTATTCTGCCAGAACGTACATTCCTTTTCCAATCTTAGGAGCCAATTCACCACGTACTTTCCATCCATTTAAAGCCAATTTTAGTGATTTTTTGCTTTCTTCCGGATTGAGCAAATTTTCAACACCTTCCCGATGATCAGAATACTTTATTTTGCCATTAATATCAAATATGGTAACAAAGCGAATATTTGGATCTATATTCATGATCTCTTCGTAGATTTTTCTATACTCCGTCCAGCCATGATGTTGGAAAAGCTTTTTTTGATGATCTTGAACTTTACATTTATCAGAACAATAAAAATTACCACAGCAGTAACATTCTATAGTGTAATCTTGGGATTTTGTTCCACAAACTACACAGCTAGTACTCATATCCATATAAATAATATAACATAACTATCATAAAAGGAATTTTTCGTTGCCTTTCCTCTGTCTATTCTCATAGTAATTCAAGAAATATTCCTAGTAATAGAAATCTCAGGTAGTTGAGTCTGAGTATTCATTAGATTCAGATTTGTTAGTATTTTCAATAATATTCGCATTAAGACAGTTAAGGATTGGATTGTATAGTGTTTTTCGTATATACGGGCACCAATAATATTGTTGGGTGTAATTCATTTATTATCCAATATTGTCGTCATGCAGGACAAGCAAGAGAAGAGCATATACAAAGTAGACCATAACTTCTTAACATATGCTGTAATTATATTGACAAACGCAATTAATATCGTTCTAGAACAAATGTTTTTCAAATGCTATTTAACTTAAGACTGGAACACTCAGTATTTTATACTCGGAAACTTCATTTGTCAATAATAGCTAGTTTGACCGTAGCGATATTCCTATCAATTGTGTCAGTTAATGCTATCGCGGTAGTTGCCCAAATCCCTTCAATACCTTCATTTCCCACAGAGGAGGATGAAGATGATAATCAGCAATTTCCAACTACCGATACCACTTCATCTCAAGCTAACGCCTCCAATATCCCACCACCTACGATCTCGATTACTTCACTAGAAGATGGTCAAGAGGTTCCTGTTGGCGAACTAATAATAGAAGGAACATCTTCAGACAATGAGGAAAGTAACTGTCAGGTTTATGCAGATGTAAATGATATAACTCCACTTCAAAATGCTACTGCTGCAGGTCCTAGTGGAGGAGATAATGACTTTTCCCAATGGACCTTTGTATACTCAGAGGACTATCAGTTAATTACAGAAGGCGCAAATGAACTAACTGCAAAGATATCATGTTATGATGGTAATAATCCCACTCCATTGTCTGAATGGCACAGTATAAATGTCACAGGAGTGACGACGGGTGCTCCTACAACAACAGGTGAACCAACAACAGGTGAACCAACAACAGGTGAACCAACAACAGGTGAACCAACAACAGGTGAACCAACAACGGGGGAAGGAACTACTTCAACCGATGAAGCAGCACCTGATACAGACGAGGCAGATGAGGCAGGAGAAAATGGAGGATTGGCTGGAGTACCACCTTTTGGATAAACCATATTCAGTAGTCTATTTCTTATTTTTTAGCATTAGTAGGGAGCAAATTAATAGCTACGACCAACTATCAATGGTACATCTATACAACAAATAACTGCATCTGATATTATTTGCATCTTCTAGTAATCTGATTTTTTCTCGGAGATATCTTTAGGAGTCACATCAGTTTCATCTATTCTAAGTGCTATTTTATACCATTTGTTGTTGTGTTTGAATATGTGTGTAGATGTATTATTGTTTTTCATCATTTGAGGTCGATAACTGTTAACTATGTCGCTTAATCGAGTTCGAAGTCTATCTACTTGGTATTCCAACTATGAGCAGATTACCTACTATATTTTCTAATTCTAAATCTCTTTTTCCTTCTTCAGATCGGTCCCTGTTTGTTGAGTCCCTAGTCTGCATTTTCGATATACAGTTTGGTTCCTATCCTATAGTGAACTTGTTCAATGTACTTTGCTGTATCAAATACAGGTGACGAGAGGTTTGCACCACATACAG
>JAATVT010000011.1 GCA_014523685.1 Nitrososphaerales archaeon TH5893 | reverse complement strand
TTTCAGCCTCCTTTGCAATATAGAGAACGTTATCTCTTGTCGCAGAGTCTCCAGTTTGCGGTAAGAGTATTCCGGCTTTCATAATATATACGAAAATACTTGCTATTAAAACCTGTGGGTAGAGAAGGGAACCGAGTTACTTGGTTTTTTTTATATCTGTACCATGAATTACATCAACGGTAAAGGAAGAACAATGAAAGTGGTCTTAGTTACTATATTCGTTATGAATTCTGTTTTTTCAGTTATATTATAATGATAGTCGGAAAAATAGCAAAGATTCAAACTTCATACCTTTATTGGGGAAGAAGGTGGCTTTATGTTTTAAGTGTAACAAGTAAGTGATTTGCAGGTTAGAATACTAAGCATTTACTTGGTGTAAGTTGACAGAAATGCACATGAGTCTCCTACTTGAAACTAAGACGCAATTAATGACTTCTATTAAACCAATTCCTTAGCGCTATCATACGGTTACACCATACATGCTAGTTCAAGGTGCAGAGAAACTAATCGACTTCGTGAAAAAAGTGTTTGATGCTAAAAAAAACAGAACGGTATTCAATGCCTGACGGTTCAATATGCCATGCCGAAGTTAGAATTGACGACTCTGTAATCATGGTGTCCGATGCACAAGGAGAATGGATAGAACAGTTTGGCTACGTGTCGAGTTGGCCGGATTAGGTAAGAATTCAAGTTCATTTATTACCTAAGTATACCTGATTAGGCGCTGCCAGTGGGATTTGAACTTGCTGGTAAGTGGGTTCAGCTACATTTTCAAGTTAGAAAACTTTTCTAAGAGATTACAAGAGTCTGCTTTCCTTTGGGAACACAATCGTTGACACTCATTTCTTATTCTGCCCTCTGCACATACTCCTCGTTAATCTCCCCTTTCCCCGGTAAGTTTTGGATATACTTTTTACCAGCGTCAGTTATATGGTAGCGTATAAACTTCCCATGTTTTTCTCTTCTCACCAGACCGAGTTCGTTCAATCTACCAAGCAGACCTGATCGCATAGTGTTGACAACTGAACTGCTCCATTCCGTACCTTTATGATGATGTGAGTAGTATTCCTTTAGAACTGAATTCAGCTCATCTCTTGTCTTTTTACCATCTTGTATCGCTTTTAAAACAACAGTAATATGTTCAAACTCCGCGGGCATATTGTCTGCGATATGGTTGAGCAGAAAATCAGTCTCATCGCCCGATAGCGGTTCAGGTTTGTTCAAATCGATAGCAGGATTTTGCAAGATGGCAAATTGGCTTCCGAAGCTGGTTAAGCCTATTCTCGCAATCCCACTCCCATCCGATATCACATTTATCAATTTTAATTCAGGCATCATTCCTAATAATGCCATATCGCTAGTTCTGAGATAAAGCATATACTGGTTCACAAAACGCTTCACGCTTTTTTCATCATTAGTGGGAAAACTTGCTGAAAGTAGTTCACCAAAGGATCTCCTTTCCGTTCTATCCAGTCTTGCAAGATGATGTCTGAATGTCAATGCAACATTGGTTACTCTTTCTGTAAAGTCCCGCAGCTCTGGGAATTGTCCTGCGTACATATTCAAGAGCACCCTTACGCCCACTTTCACCGGCAAGAATCGATAATACTGACCCCAAAGAATGTTGTTTGTGTTCTCAGGTGTGGGAAGATGCGAAAGCTTAGGTTCCTGGTTTGGCATCCTCAGTAAAACCTCATTAGCTGACAATGCCGCTTCGAGAGCTTCAATTCGAGGAGGTGCAACCTTATTTAGTTGGTTGATCTGCAAATCGAGTGCATTAATAGCTTCATTACCAGTAATACCGCCGGTCTCCCATGCTACCTGGTTTTCGAGTGCAACGGTCGCAAAATGGTGAAAGTCGCGAAAACCCTTCGCCTTAATGATTCGCTCTATTTTTAGCTCGAATTGCGGGTCGATATTAAGAATTCGTCTCAATTACTAACCGTATATATATCACGTAGGATAAAAGGGTTATGATATTATATAGAGGTGAACATATGACATATAGGAATGCCAAGTCTTATATACGCTGTTGTTGTATATATAATATGGCAACAGCAAAAGACGCAAAAGAAGAAACAACGACTACATTAACATCAACGGCAAAACTAGAACGAGAACAACAACAAGCAGTCTATAAAACACTAGATAAAGCAAGAGACGAAATAAAAAGATCAGTAAATGAATCAAGGAAAGAAATTCCACTGGTTACAGAAGCCCTCGGTGAACATCAACAGTCAACACTAGTAGCTGGGAAAGAAGTAGCGGACATTTATATAGAATCACAAAAGGAGATAATAAACTCAATTCAATCAGCTTGGAGTCCATTAGTAGAGAACTTTGATAAAACAAATTGGAACACAGCTTTCTCGCCAGGAAAAGTGTCTGAAATCTACGCGTATATAGTGAGTAGTTACTCAGACAATTTAGTCACTGCAACAAACCTAGCAAACAATGTGATGTTTGCAAATATGGAAACCTTCAGAGCATCCCTGCAACAAGTAAAAAACAGCTTGAAAGACTTGTCTAAAATAGGAGTCAACGCTGCAAAAACATTTGAGCACACATCAGCAGAAACTGTAAGACTAGCGAACAAACAAATGGAACCGAATAGAGTCGAGGTTAGTAATAACTAAATGACTACATTAAAAGGAATGAGTATGGGCATAGGTCTCAGCATCATTGCAGTAGTCGCCTTTATGGCTATTGCGATTATAGCAGGTTAGCATGAGGCATACCATGCTAACCAGGTTAAGGCAAATGGAGCATTTATAATATAATCACCATTAGTATTTTTTGTCTATAAGGGATTCAATACCAGAAAACTACGGTCTGAGGAAAATAGTAGAAGCATTGATAAAAGAACTTAGACTCTGAAACGCTAAATTGGGCTAGCACGAAGGTTAGAATTTTAGAAAAGGGAAATCCTGAGAGAAAACAGAAAGCAAAGTCAAGACAGGAATTCAAACGAAGCTATCCTTTGTTCTACAGTAGAAAGATATTTCATATATGTCTCAGGTTTAGCAGTATAGACAACCATATACACTTTATTTCCTCTTATTGCGGAAATATTTTTGGTCTTAGTGTCTGATATCCTGTTGCCCTATAGACTATCTGATGCGCTGGGATGGTTGAGGTCGACTCAATTAGGTTAGAGCCGGGATGAATGTTTTGAGCTTCTAAATCCATTATATTTAGATTAACATTATATTTAGATTAACAAATTTATTGAGAGATATACTATAGTTTGCAGGATATATCTAAAACTCGTACCACCAAACTACCCAAATGTGAATCCGAGGAATTTCCTTCTCTTGGTCATCCAAACTTGAAATGTACCGCAACTACATATCCAGAGACGAAGTTAGCTTTAATGATTCTCCTAAAGAACGTGGACTAGTCTATCTACCCATAGTCTATTATAGTACGCTAACGTATTGTAATCATATGATAGAACTATTCTCTTCTGTAGTATCTTATCTCTTATCTGGATTGAGAATACATCAAGCAGAAGAAAAATACGCAAAGCAAAGTAAAGAGGAAGCCACACATCTATTTGGTAAAACTGTGACTGGTCCTTTCTAATCTTTTTATTTTATTCTTTCAAAATATGCAAGATAAGTCATGAACTTGTGATAATATCTGTTACTCGCTAGACGATCATCCTGCATCATGTACATATTATCAAAATGACCATAAGGCCAATAAACTAGCCGAGCTGGTTCAGATGATTAAAGGAACAAAGGCAGCTTCTAGCGTTACTATAGCAAGGAGCTA
>JAATVT010000117.1 GCA_014523685.1 Nitrososphaerales archaeon TH5893 | reverse complement strand
GCAAATTCTATTACATTTCGACTCCGTTAATATTATTATGTTAGAATTTTATGCTAGAATATTTTTGCCCTACCCTAGTAATACTAATCTAACGAGACCACTCGCCTCAGTTTGTGGATGTTACCTAGAACCTATATGATACCGAATAACTTCATCGCATTAAATGCTAATATAATGCCTGCATAGATTATCATGAATCTCCAACGCATTGCCGGTATTTTAGGAGTGCGAAGTTTAATCTGGTGATTGTCGACAATGCTTGTTATATAGTCTCTGACCTTTGCATTCCATATCTTATATTCTATCTTGTGCCTCTTGAGAATTGTCTCTATTTCATAAATTACAGGTGCCCTGACTGAGCGTATATGCTGAATATATTTTCTTGAAATTTCCACCTCTGCCTGAATGGCTATCAATCCCTGCTGTTGAAGGTCGAGCAGCCTGACATGTATTTCCCAAGGTTTAAAGAGCATCTTTGCAAAACCATTCCCTATCTGGCTGGGTTTTCTATTCTCAAATTTTACTCGTTTAAACCCTTCTAGTAATAGAGTATTAATTAGTTCATCTTTCTTTATTTTTACCATCAAACTAAGATGGTCAAATTGTATTTCTTCATTTAAAATAAAATCATGAAATCCTTCCATAAAGCCGACACGCCTCGGATATCTAGTCAGAAATTCAGTCATCGATATAATAACATTGTTCCCTCTCTGCGATATTAAAAGTCTCCGTCGTTTGTCAAACCATGACCTTATTCTATATTTTGGGCGGCTGCTTTAGACCTCTGATATAGATGTCCTGTTGGGGATCAATTGCCATATCGTGCTTCGATAACTTTCTATCCGTAGGAGTCACCTTGAAACCTCGTACTACTACAGCGGGTATTGATTCGCTACCTTCACCCATTATTGCCACTCCGGTAGCCGCCAAACCATCTGCAACTGCTCTGAATGTTACCCTTAAAACATTGCCAAATAGATCCTTTTTCCCTCTTTCATCTTCCACGGGTTCAAATCCAGAACACGCTATTGCTACGCCGACAGTACCAATTCGTGTTGGCATAAGACGGCTGTCTGCAATAACAATACCTACACGGATCCTATATTCTAGTAGAAATTTCGATCTCAGGTATTCGGCTGTTTTGAAAGCATCATTTGGATAAAGGATCACAAAGCCTGGAGGGACATTTGATTTGTCTATTCCTGCGTTTGGGGCGATCATTCCATCTCGAATTGAGAGTAAAAATCCAGGGATCCCCCCTAAAATATAGTCTGATTCTCTCAGAGTTATCTCTGCAATTTTCGGGTCCATTTTATATCTAGTTGCTATAATTTGAGCCTCCTTACTGACCTTAATCTCGCCAAGCCTGAGGAGTGCTCCCTCGCTCATTGAAACAAATTTGCTTGAAATTACAATAATGTCATCGTCTTTAAATTTCAAACCTGACGCTACAAGACTATCAAAGAGGTCAAACTTGCCTCTTTTAATGGAAGAATGAATGGGCAAGGCTTCCAAATTTTCAGACAACCAACAATAGAGAATGAGTACCTATAGTAATTTTCCTTTCTTGCAAAAAAGTTTTAACGGCGTATAGCGAATCTATGTTCAGCTGGGAGAAAATACCTTGTCAGGAATGACTGTTACTGAAAAAATACTTGCACGCGCTTCGAATAAAGAAAGAGTTTCGCCAGGAGATGTTGTATTTGCAAAGGTAGACAAGCTAATGATGCACGATGTCTCAGGACCTGGAGTAATTAAGTTATTCAACGAACTGGAAAAGAAAGGAAAAAAATTTGAAGGAATTTGGGATCCTGATAGAGTATGGATAACAGAAGATCATTTTGTACCTGCCCCAGATAAGATTTCTGCTGATAATATAAACATGCTTGCTGAATGGTCTGAAAAATATGGGGTGAAAAAGCATTTCAAATACGGATTAGGACAATATGGAATATGTCATACCCTATCCCATGAGGAAGCCTTAGTATTACCTGGCGAGGTGTACGTGGGTGGAGATTCGCATACAAATACCACTGGAGCAATGGGCGCATTCGCCGCTGGCCTAGGCCATACAGATATAGCTTATGTTTTGATAAATGGAGTTATTTGGTTTAGAGTTCCTGAAACAATGTTCTTCAGATTGTCAGGAAACAAGCCAGACTACATAATGGCAAAGGACATGATTTTGGCAATTATTGGTGAGATTGGAACCGATGGTGCAAACTACAAAGCAATGCAATTTTCAGGTGATGTAGTAAAAAATCTTCCTATGGAAGAGCGTTTAACATTAACAAACATGACTACTGAGGCCGGAGCAAAAAATGGAATAATTGAATCTGATGCTACTACTGATCAATATATTCGTGAACGAACTGATGCCCGATATTCTTCACTCGTCGGCGACAAGGATGCGGAATTTTCAGAAGTCTTCGACTATGAGATTAACAAGCTTGAACCAATCGTTGCCAAGCCCTTTTCGCCTGGAAATATAAGCGCGGCAAGAGACTTGCAAGGAATCGAAATAAATAAGGCTTACATAGGCTCATGTACGGGAGCAAAACTAGAAGACCTAAGGTTAGCTGCCAAATTCATGAAGGGTAAGAAGGTAAAAATTCGCACGGAGGTGTTGCCTGCGACCCAATCGATATATCTTAAGGCAATGAGAGAGGGACTGATCAACACATTTGTTGAAGCCGGAGCAGTAGTAGGACCTCCCACATGTGGAGCATGCTGTGGTGCACATATGGGGGTATTGGGTAAGGACGAAATTTGTATAAGTACTACGAATCGAAATTTTCCAGGGAGAATGGGGCATGTGGAATCACAAACATATTTGGCCTCTCCTATGGTAGTAGCAGCTTCGTCTCTGACTGGAAAGATTACAGATCCAAGAGATGCGGTGAAAAATTAATGAAAGGTAGAGTCCATAAATATGAAAGAGCTAACATTGATACGGACGTTATAATTCCTGGCCCCTACCTAAAAATTCACGATCATAGAGAGCTCGCAAAGCATGCAATGGAAGGATTAGATCCAAAATTTCCAG
>JAATVT010000010.1 GCA_014523685.1 Nitrososphaerales archaeon TH5893 | reverse complement strand
GGGAGGAAAAATTATCTTTAGGGTAGGGGATATTATTAAAGGTAGAGTGGTAAGCTTGTTGAATTCAACAATTCATATAGTGATAGACGAAAAAGAGTTTGGGGTACTTTATACTATTTGTTTTAATTGCGGGGGAGACACTGTGCGTGTGAACAATAATACCATAAAATGCATCGAATGCGGCGTATACGAAGACAGGAAATTGACCCACGATTATGGCAAGGATACTTTACTGTTAATTCATAAAATTGGAAACAATTAAGTCAATGGCCATATGGTAACACAGAAGGTTGCATTTCAAGGTGAACCTGGTGCCTACGGAGAGATGGCGACACTAAGTCAATTTCCAAAAGCTGAGCTACTTCCTGCGAAATCATTCCAAATCGTGTTTCAAAGTCTGGAATCAGGGGCTGTTGACTTTGCAGTGATCCCAATCGAAAACTCAATCGAAGGGAGTGTCAATGAAACCTACGACCTTCTCCTTAATACGAACATGGTGGTGTGTGGCGAAGTTTATCAACGGATTCGACACAACCTTATCATTAACCCCGGCGCAGATAACTCAAAGATTAAGTCCGCGTATTCTCATCCTCAAGCTCTTGCCCAATGCAGAGTGAACTTGCAGAAGAGAAATCTCGAACCAATTCCAACCTATGATACTGCGGGTGCAGTAAAAATGATTAAGGAAAAGAAATTGAATGATGCGGCAGCCATTGCAAGCAAGAGAGCTGCAGATCTTTATGGAATGGAAATTTGGGAGGAGAATATCGAAGATAAAACAAATAATTATACAAGATTTCTCGTTATATCTAAAGTACAGTCAGAGCCCACGGGAAATGATGGTACATCGTTAATATTCTCTGTCAAACATGTCCCTGGAGCTCTGTATGGCATATTGGCGGAATTTGCCAGTAGAGGTATTAACCTTACCAAAATTGAATCGCGCCCTACAAAGGAGGTCCCTTGGGAGTACTATTTTTATGTGGATTTCGATGGACATAGAAATGATAAACAGATAAGAGATTTGATAAGAGTGTTAAAGAAGAAAACAATGTTTATTAAAGTATTGGGCTCTTACAAGAGGGGCGAATTTCATTAGTCTACCGGTTTTTTAACTTTAAACTTAATCCTGTCACTATTACCCCAGTTACAATTAACATCAGCTGTCCGCTGAACGCGATTGGATTACCTTTGGTATACGCACTACCCACTATATTCAGTTGAGAATTTCCGACATTCTTGACCGTGATTGTATGTTCTCCTTCTTTCTTGGCAACAAGGATGTAATGAAAGTATGAAGAATCATTATCTGATCTTATTATTTTTCTATCTGGATCAGCGATTGTGATATTAAACGATGACCCTGTGAGAGTAATATTTGCTGTATTTCCGATATTCATATTAGGGGTAATTATGTCAATCTTGTCAGGTTGTATAGAATTGTCTATCGATACTTCAACTGGGATACTGTTATAAATGGCAGATACAGTTCCGATGAATATGAATCCCAACCCCGCAGCCAAAAGTGCGTAAAAAGTTTTCTTCCGTTTTGATAATTTCATTCTTCAGTATGTCTTTCTACGTACGTTTATAAAAATAAGAGGAGGATGTCAATTTTTCAAGGTGCTTGAATCTCCCTAACACTAAGGTTTTTGAAGTCCCAGACTATGTTATCTGATCTGAATGTAACTATTGAGCCACCATTAGTAATTACATAGTTTTTGGGTCTACCACAATCTGCACTATTGAATTCGCTATCAGGGCTTTTTGCATACCAATTGCCAGCGTCGGTTAGATTTGTCACTTGTACCCAATAGTTTGTGTTTCTATTATCAATGTAAGATTCCATTTTCACATTTGTGTTATTGTTTGTGTTATACATTATTGCTTTAAATCCAATCCACCGATTAAATAGTGGATCAGTTACTAATTTATCCCTGTCGCGTTCGTCAGCGTATCCACCTGGGAACCATATTTCTTTTTTCCAACCAACCGTTCCATTTATATCCAGGATCGCTGTAAGCGCTGAACCCTCACATGGAACTTCGCTTGTATGTCTTCCACCTCGAGCCAGCCAATTCAGATCAAAATCATCAGTGTTAGCAAGGCTGTTACCATCAATAGGAACCGTATCCACTACTTTGGCATAACCTGTTATCTCTACGTCCCTCCAAGGTGCCATATTTTGAGGGGTATCGACATTTAAGCGCACATTAGTATTATTTACACGCCATGAACCATCAACCTGTCTGGTAATATTTGCGTCGGATGTAATAAAAAATATTCCATCGCTCCGGGGGTCATCCATATTGATATACCATTCCCTACCGCCTTCTCTTGTTGGATATATTTTCTTTATTCCTAAGATGTCATTGGCGGTGGAGCCCTGAGATGATGAGGAAGAGTTAGATGAGGATTCTGAGGTGCTCTTAGCTTCTGCGATTCGGTCGGATGAATAAGAACTATTACCTATTAGAAGTTCTTTCGTCGCAGGAGTTTGGAAAACAAGAATTAGTACAATAGAACAAGAAGCGAGTATGTAATTTTTTCTCATGGTGACAGGTATTAGATTTCTAACTCTAAGTAAATCTTGTGGTAGATCTATAATCCAAATAATTTGATTCATTCATAGATTAGCCTGTCCTTTGAATTACAATTAGTTTTCCAGAATTACTGGTCAAATTAAGTGAGCAGAATTTTAGTGTTACTTCGCTTGCTTCACTCGATCTGATGGTGAGTATTCTGGATGTTAACTGTATTCAGAATAGATCTTAGCTATGATCAGGTGTTACATTTTAACACTCTTAAAAAATCATTCCAAAAATAGACTTTCTCTGATAAGTAGGGAGATTCCTCTACAGCTTACATGATTTTTTCGATTAATCTCGGTTAGGATGAAATAGCATTTTAAGCGGGAAAAAAATCATTATTGTATTTTACCCAATACAACTCAAAAACAACATACCTGTTTGCATTACATTCCTCACATATACAGTCATGTCACTTGGATTCTGAGAATCCTAAAATGTGGTAAAGGATTATAAGAACTTCATACAGAGGTCTTGTCATAGTCAGATGATGGAAAATCATTCATCAAAGATCGGAATATTTCGTTCATTATTTGTCATTCTTCTTACATGTACTTTTCTGCTATTATCTCAGTCTAATATTTATAGTGTATCTTCAAGCATTGTCACAGATGAAACAGTAATTATTCCAGAGCAACATCCCCTCAAGGTTGAGAAAGGGAATCTGAATGTTGTAGGAGTAGTGAGAAACAATGGGAGTATCCCAGTTCAAGTCCTTGTAGGAGTGAATATTACAAAAAATGATGGTATTCAGGTTGTTTCGAATATGCGAGATACAGTGATACAGAATGCGACATACAGTAGAATCGTGTATCCCTCTACTGAATCTCCTTTTAAATTTATTGTTCCTCCTTCAGACAACTCTATAGTGAGCAATGCCTTTATAGCAAATGTAAAAGAAGTTCCTGATCCATTATACGAAAATCTGGTGTTGAACTATAGTAATATTCCCGTGGGTGAAAATAAGGCATTAGTAGGAACTGTCAAGAACGTGGGCTCATTCGATCTTCATGACGTTAGTATCTATGCTTCAGTTCATAACAAGAATAGGACACAAATTGATTCAGTTAAGAGCATTCCAATTTCGATTGTAAAATCCGGCCAGGAACAACCTTTTAATGCTATTCCAGATCCAAGCATGAAAGATGAAGTAGAATATTTCAGTTGTGCCGGTCTCGATTTTGATCAACCCATGACGACTCTAAAGGTTGATGATGATGAATTCATACCATTCGACTTGCAGGCCATTGCTAAAATAAGTAGTCTCGAGTATCTGAATTCCACGGATAGTATTTCATTCGGAGTTAAACACTATAATCCAGAAGGCGGCGACCTTTCTCTAAAGGTGCCCCAGTTATCAAAAAATCATTCTATACGTGTAACAATGGATGATGAAATATATGATGGTACGTCAATTAGAATGGATGGGAAGACGATTCATATCGACATATTTATTCCACCTGGAGACCATGAAATGGATATTCAGGGAATTAGAGACAAATTGTAACTACAG
>JAATVT010000116.1 GCA_014523685.1 Nitrososphaerales archaeon TH5893 | reverse complement strand
TGCGATAACGGAACCGATAATAGTGATGAGTTCTTAGCAAGTGGGGAGTTCTTTGAATAAAATTCATTACATCAGTATCACCTTTTTTTTCAAAAATAATCCAGATAGTTACATAATAAGGTCCAAACCTTTGAAGTGTACATTATCTGGTAGGTCTAGCCCTTTTATAATTTTCATATGATTGACTTAATTCGTAAGCAGCAGATACTAGCCGACTTGAGATATTTATCAAAACATCTGGATCAAACTTTGATTTATCCCGTTCCATCTCCTGTGAATATGTCTTGAGTTCTTCCAATTTTTCTTCCAGCATTATAATACCTAAACCTAATCTTCTGAAATTTTCTTCTATACTCATGTGCACTTCTAAATCACGGAAGTATTAAAACTCGCCGAGAGAAGGTAGAAGAACTTAGAAGATTTGCTTTAGAAGATAGAAGTGACACATTCACAAAAAGTAGCGATAGTTTACCTTCTCCCTACAAAGATTCTAACGTGCATGATCTAGAGAAGCCATAATATTGCTTAGATGATCAGTATCCATCATTGAGTATTGGTTGTTTTATTGAGACGCCTGTTACAATAGATAATCTTATTAAAAGAGTAGCATAGATGGAGCAAGAAACTATAAACAAGATTACAAAAATAGCAAAGGACCAACAGCAGACTTTATCAGAAGAGACAGGAGTAGAATCATCAATAGATGATAGTGAAATTAAACAATACTTGAATGAAGTAATAAAAGAAGTTCAGCAACATAAACAAAAAACATAAACAGGCCTTTCCAAATCTACAAATTAGTTTCCTTACCTTACCTCTTGCAGCATAGTCTTATGCCTCATACAGGTGCTCTCTATCATTTTGTACTCATACCGAGCAACTGATTTAAGCTAGAGTGTCTTGTGGTCTTTATGTATGTATATAAAAAGGTCTTTGTTTTTCACTTTTTATAATAGTTGCAATATCAATGAATGTTGCAGATATCTTCCACTTGAAGTATATTGGGAAAGCATATGCACATATTCTCTCATCAAATGAAAATGCTGCATTACTTGCAATGTTCTATCAAATACAAACTGAAGCAGGGCTTGCTCAGAGGGCCTATGCTTCTAATGTAACATTAGCTCAAGAGCATGCAGAAAATGCCCTTGAACTTTTAAGAGCGGATTGGACAAACTCAACTGCAGATAAAGCGATTGTCGTAAATGATATTGCACCGATACTTTACACATTGGACATTTCAGTTAAACAGCACCAGTCAGACTCTGATATAGAGATGATAGTCAGCTATCTTTATTATGCGGTCGAGAAATTCGTTGATGACTACGTAGGTAAAAGCATCCTAAATAACCCTACAATCCAAGCTCTAGCTTTAGTTGACATAACAAACGTAGTAGACAACAAGTATGCAAGTGCCTTTGGCACTGGTTCTGGCAAAATGCCATCTGCTGTTGGAATGTCGCATATGATGTCAAATATGATGACAAATAATAATGCATTGAACATGAAAACAAATAGCAGCGAAGAACTATCATTAGCTCAAAGCAACGACAATACTCATAGTCCCACATCATTCATCTCTCTGACAAATATATCTGACTACCAAACTGCACAGGCGCTAGCCACTGAGGCAAAAACAATATTTAATAATCGACTTACAACAAAAGTAAATCCTAACATGGCATCTGCTACTACTATTTTGCAGTTAGGAGATGGTCTTGATCTTCTTAGTACTTCGATAAACAATAAAACATCATATGAGGATGTCATGACCATTATACATGGCAGGATTCACCCTCTTCTTATAAGAGCATATGATTTAATGTAGAAATGATTCGGTGATATCATATGGGACCCAAAATTGTGTCAGATTTGGTTCACAAACCACTGGCCACACTGAGTAAGTGGGTTCATATAATTTGGTCAAGCATATTCCGTTGTCCGACAGTTGTCAAGGAGGGCAACAGATGCCAGCTAAGCTAACATGATTTCAGATAAGTGCCGAACTTGGAGAACTGTGTAACAGTTGCAATAGCTAAACCTAAAATAAAATAAAAAATGGAGAATGTAAAGATAATTCTTTAGATGCTAAGGGCTACTCATTATTCTATACACAATGAATCAAATGTGGTAAAGATTGAGTGAACCAGACGCTTTATGTATCTCGCTAACTTACAGTCTCAGGTAATTAATTGTATAATAGTGGCACTCTTCCAGACGAGGAAGAAAAAGCATTAAGAAAGAAACAGGAAGTAACTTCCCTGTATCGTTATTCAGATCTTTCTATCAGAAACATAGCTCAACAGGTCAATATGTCTCCCAATGAAGTTCAAGGGATAACTGACGAACTAGCGAAGTCAGAATCCTTGCAATCATTTGTAGAAAAAAGTACTGCTAAAATAGAAAAAATAATGTCTCACAATGTTGCTTCACTAGATATTTCAAAAATTGCGGCTGATGCAGCAGCTCTGATGAGTGAAAAGAAAGTGGGAAGTGTTATTGTAACTAAAAATGGTAGACCATTTGGAATAGTGACAGAAAGGGATCTAATAAGAAGGTATTTTCGTGATACATTACTTGAAAGTTTAGCTTCACGTCCACTTATAACAGCAGAGACTACAACCACAGTAGATGGAGCAGCAGAAATCATGTTGAAAAACGAAATCCGTAAGCTTCCAATAATCGACGAAAATAATCTGATAGTAGGTATAGTAACCGTAACAGACCTAGCTACGTTTCTTTCACCTACAAGGAGACCAGGTTTAACATTATCAATACTAAGAGCAATCTCAAGAGGTAGAGAACCAAAATGCGATTCATGTAATAGTACAACTGAAGTACAATGGTGTGATGATTGTAATAGGTTTATGTGCCAAACATGTGAAGATGAAATCCATACTGTAGATTTGCCTTAAGACATTGAGGCTTAATGAAAAGGATACACTTTTCGAAGATCTTACCTCAAATCTTTTGAAATTAAACTTTATATGAAATGCCGCATTAAAGCTCTCATTTGTATGTCAAATGTTGAATCCTACAGATGTGAATCATGCGATAGTGTCTTTAGCTCACAAAAAGAGCTCATTCAGCATGAAAACTATGCAAAATATAGGAGGCCGGGTTGTTGCTGGCAATAAAAGCACCTCTATGGACTCTACATGCACCTGCATATACCAGTCAGCTAGGTAGCTGCTACTAGGAATTATTCCCGAGGGTTTGAATGGTCGATCTATGTTTTCAAAAACACAAACATATAGTTACATTTGATAAGTAAGCAGAAGAGATTATAGATATCAGCTAAACCAGCATCCGAGTATATTGAACTGTCACTTGCTTTTCATGTATGAATATGTATTTGTAGCTGAACCCACATACCAGCAAGGTTCAAATCCACAGAACAATTATCTGGCATATAAAGGAGAAGGTCTTGATACTGTATTCTGCTATCTTATAATGGGCTACATATACTAGTGTATTATGTCCCCACCGATGAGTAAACAAGATAAGCAACTGCTTTCCTAACTACAAATCAGATATGAAAGGAGTTCTTAAAATCTTAAGCAATATTCAGACTTCTTTATACATGTATAGGGAACAATATGAAGAATAGACAAGACAGGAGCAATAATAATAATAATGATAATAAGAATTACAAGAAGAAAAAACAGGACGACCTCAACTTTATTGATATTAATGCAAATGTATCTAAATCATTTACTGATTTATGGCAACGATATTCTCCTACGGCATGGAGCGAAATGTACAATGAATATGCCAAATATACAACAAGAATGACCGAAATATATCAGGAATATGCAAAAAGCTCTGAGAGGATGACAGAGTTGTACAAAGATTTGGCTATGAATGCAGATAAGATGACTCAATTGTATAAGGAGACTGCTGAGAGTACAGAAAAGATGAGTAAATATTGGTTGAACTATATCTCTTGGATGAAACCATTGTCAGAAAATAAGGAGCAGAAGGAAAAACAAGAATAAGGAAAGAATACTAGAAACCTCAGGGGCCTAACATCATGTCAAATTTGGTTCACAAACCACTGGCCCCACTGAGTAAGTGGGTTCTAATACTTGAGGTTGAAAACTACGAGCAGGAATAACAGTTGCTTGATATTACCAAACTTTGAATTTACCTACTTGATAATCCTTCCTTACGGGCATTTGTTCAAATGAAGGCCTTAGATTTTCAACTAAATCACCTAAGGGCTTGTTATCCGATTTATAAAATGAATCCATATCCTCTTTTCTCTCCCAGAATGTAAGTACAATGGATTCTTGCTGGTCTTGCAAGTCATCCATAATCATAAATCCCTTCATACCTGTTGGTTTTTTTTCAATCTCTTTAAAGAACTCCAGAAGCACTCTTGTAGTTTTCTCTCTTGTTTTGCCTGTTTTTAACCTAACCTTGTTATGCTTAACATATTTTATTATGTTTTGACTGCTTGACATCTTAAGATTGTTTTGTGATATTGCCAATTAATGTTTTTTAATCTATTAACTTTGATTTGATTGGATAAGTCGTTAATTGGGGCTCTTTTGATTTAGATACTACTACTTTTTATTGCTATGGAATTTATCTGACCGTGTCTAAAATTGTTAGATTAATTCTTTCTTAGTGCTATCTTTTCATACAAGAACCCCTCGAGTCTTTCAGTGTTGTCATTCACCAGAAATGTTGAGGGTTAGAAGATAATAAAGATCGACTCTGCCACTTTTCAATCACTACTTATTTTCCTTATTCGAATTGCTTAAGGAATAGTGGACAAAAATGCTAGGTAAGAAAGGTCATGATACTTAATTAAGTGTTAACTAGAATAACAGAAGTTCCATTAGTCAAGGTATCAAATGCAGGTGAAAACCTCTTTCCAATTTCATACAGCTCATTTATTTGTTCTTTTGAGGCAGTATCGCTTTTAATATTCATATTTACTCTAAATTGCTGAGCACCTGGTCTTACATCGTTAGATATACCAGTCCAACCACGCATGTCAAGATCACCTTCCACATTAATGTCAATGCTATCAATCTTGATGCCTCTGGATGTCGCATGAGCTACAATAGTTTGTGTCAAACATGCTGCCAAGGCACCCATACACCCCTCACATACGGTAGGGCCTCTTCCCTCCCCAGCAAGTTGATTTGGATAATCATATTGCATCTTATATTCAGTATTTCTTTCTATATTTTGGCTACCCATACGAAATCCTTTGGCACTAGAGGTAACACTAAAACCACCATTCCATTCTGATTTCACAGAAAATGTTACTTTTGACATTTCGGGCTTGTTTCGAATGGAATCAAATGCTGTGTTTAGTATTTGCGTATTTACTCCATTGAATCCATTGTTTTTCTTACTATTCATTTAGTGAAGGTATTAGAAGAGGTCTTAATATTGTTGTTGTAACACTTACAAATGCTGCGGGGAAACATAATTGTGTAAATGATTTAGATCAATATTGCTTTGAAGAAGTCACAAGGGTTATAATCTCACACCTGGACGAGCCTGAGGATACTGACTTACAAAATTATACGATTCCTAGAGCCCTTGCGCGTTATGACGATGAAATAATGGAGGTATATTTGTGGGTGGGAACCTATGGACCATGATGATGAAATGATAAGTACGTTAAGTTAATAGAGGAATCAATGAACTGGACTACAGCGAATCCTAGGTTTACTTTTGCCTCCCAAGAGACTTATCACATACGTCTATCATCTATTGTTAGATAGTATTATGTTACAATTTAGGATATGACCTGTTGAACAAGAATAAATGAAAAAGAAGTTAAGGTGTTGGCTGCACTTTTGAAGACTATTCAATCCACGCATATGTCATGGGTGCTGTAGTTATTGCTGCTACAAGAACAAAAACAATTGAAACAGCAATAGTAAATGTCCTATTTGTGTTCTTAAATGGTAAGCGAGAATAGCAGTATATATCAATCATAATAGCAGCCCTTCTTGTCAGAACCGTCTTGAATTCTAATCAACCAACGTCCACCAGTCATTTTTGACTGAAGGTCCTTGTACCAGTACCAGTACAAAGCATCTAGATCAACATGGCAACCTCGGGTCATAGTTGGATTTTATATACTTCTGTGTTAACCACTCTATAAAATATGAAAGAGAAGATATCTATAGAATTCACTGACTCTGGCAAAACAGCCTATATTGAATTAGATGATTCACAATCACCGAAAACAGTCAAAGCAATACTTGATAATTTGCCAATAGGAGTGAAAATCAACAGATGGGGTGATGAGCTGTATACAGATAAAATACCCATAGTTGCAGAAGAGGAAAATGCTCAATCTGTAGTTAAACCATTAGATGTTGCATACTGGCCTGAAGGCAATGCTCTGTGCTTATTCTATGGATCTACTCCTATAAGCAAATCTCCTGATGAAATATTACCTTACTCGCCTGTCAACATAGTTGGTAAGATTATAGCCAAAGATGATATTTTAGAAGATTTTAAGGATCACAGTATGGTAGTCATAAAATCTGAATAGTAGTGTTTTTAAGATTTTTCAAGGCCAGAATGCCGCATCAGTTCAGCTCATTCGATTCAATTCTTGAAGCCCGGGGGTCAACGATATTAGAGGAAGCCAACAAGCTTTACCAGCAATTGCTAAAAGAACAAGTAGATACAATCATAACAGATTATGTCTGTGATAAAAATCCGTCAATGTTACTTACAACTCCCCATCACAAATAGTCAACCCGTTGATATAAGCGAAAGCAGTTAGAGTTATTGACTAATCATAACGAATTCTCGGATTTTGCATAGAGGCTCAAGCTCACCTCAAATAATGCTGGGAATAATATGGATATGGATAAGTGTATTTCTGAATTGCTTTATGAGTGACCACCTAAAGAGAGACCATTTCTTTACTTAGGTCAAAAAAACATAATCGCTGGTGTGGGTAACTCGAAAATAAACCAAGACTCAATCTTTCCCAACATATTCCCTCAACTCTTTTATCTCACAATGTAAACACAATAATTAGCAGCTATGTCCCCAGAAGAAAATATACCTCTTGTTAGGCGCGCTTTTGAGGCATTTAACACAGGTGATACAAGTAAAGTTCCCGAATACATAAGTGATGATTAC
>JAATVT010000115.1 GCA_014523685.1 Nitrososphaerales archaeon TH5893 | reverse complement strand
GGTATGGGGGACAGACTTCAATAAGATTAAAGATACATGCATATTCGCTGAAAAATTAGGATACGATGGTTTCTTCTATGGTGAATCACTAGCAGAAATTGACTTGGATTGCTGGACTATACTATCTAACCTTTCGGCCGTAACAAACAAAATAAAGTTGGGCCCAGTCATAACATACTTATATCCTCAGTACAGGAGCATTGTGTTACTAGCAAAACAGGCCGCTACATTACAAGAAATCTCTGACGGGAGATTGGAATTTAGAACGGGCGCAGGTGCAACACTTCAGTGGTCTTTACAGTGGTGGCATCCATATGGAATAGAATATCCGAGCAACGTTGAGAGAGTCAGTATGCTTGAAGAGGGAATCCATTTACTTCGTAGATTGTGGAAGTGCAATAACAACACTGAAGTATCCATTCACTTTACTGGAAAACACTACAAGCTTAATGGTGCAACTCTAAAAGAACCAGGCAAAACCATTCCGATAACAATTGCTGCGAAGAAGAGAAAAACCATGCACATAGCGGCCAGGTACGCAGACACATGGGAGTCCTCTTACCTCACTCCTGAGCAATTTGCTTCTCTTAACAAAGAGTTTGAGGATTTTATTAGATATGAACGGTCCAATAGAGGAAATAACATTATTGACAACAAAACCATCAAGAGATCTATTGAATTAGATGTCATAATAGCAGATAGTGATTCCAACTTAGAATATAAGAAAAGAATATTTTCGATGGAAAGGGGTCCTGGAGTAGCCCATAAGATGGTCAAGCATGGCCTTGTGGGGACACCTGATAAGATAGGTGAAAGAATCAGAGAATATATAGATTCAGGGATAAATCAATTTTTCCTTGCATTTCAAGATCCACTTGATTTCAAAGCATTAGAGTTATTCATGGATGCAGCAGTCAGATAATAAAAAGAACCATCATGGAAGCACAGTATTGCACCGCGGTAGAAAGCCGTGAGTTTTAGATTATTCAGATTGAAATATCTCATTCAAGCCAGTTTGTGATCCTCCAGGCTCTGGCCCTCCACCAATGACATAAATCCTGTCATAAATTGAGACAGCTGCTAATCCGTGTCGAGCTGTTGGCATCGGCTGTGAAATGGACCAGGTATTAGTCCTTGGCTCATATTTTTCGTTATTATTAAAAGTGCCACTTGGTTGTTCGCCTCCAAATACATAAATCGTTTCATTAACTGCGGCGGAGGTTAGCCCACCTCTTTTAGAAGGCATAGATGGTAGCTCAGTCCAACTATCATTTATAGGGTCATAAACCTCCGTAGCATCCACATTAGCGAACATACCTGCAGTTCTTCCTCCAATAACATACAATTTCTCATCAAGTACTTCAGAAGTCAAGTGTTCTCTAGCCGTTGGCATCGGTGCTTTTTCTGTCCAACTATTAGTCTTAGGATCATAAGCAAGAGTACTATTGGATGTTCCAGAAATATCGACTCCTCCTACCGCGTAAAGAGTTCCATTAATGAATTTAGCAGTCAGAGCGCCCAGAGCAACTGGCAAATTTGCTCCTTCTGTCCAACTATTAGTATTAGGATCATAAATGAATAATTTATCCGATAGGTTATCTCTGTTTAAATATCCTCCCCCAACTACATACAATTTGCCATCGTAAAATGTTGCCGCAGTATGATCTAACGGTCGTGGTAAAGGAGCAGCAGTGGTCCAATTATCCCCCTTAGGATCATACACTTCTACTATGGTAGTACTTTGGCCAGATTCATCAAAGCCTCCAATAATGTAGATTTTCTCATTCAAGGCAGTACCAGCAATTTCTGATCTTGGAGTGGGCAGAGGTGCTCCAGTAGTCCAAAATGATGAGTTGTTGAAATTAAGCTGATTTTCACCTTGGGCATATGAATAGATATGATAACCGGTATAGCTAACTACAATTGAAAAAGGAAGGTAAAAGACACCTATTATGCAGAAAGTGATGATGAGTGATTTAAAAAGTTCCTGTAACTGCACGACACAATCCTCTTATTGCCATTGCCTCTTTGAATAAAGAACATTCTCTTGATTTGTCATGTTTCATAAGGTTTCAGCCCTCCTCTAAGGTCATTGCAAAATTTTACACATATTTATTAAGAAATGTTAATGTCTTTTGCCAAGCATCGGCTGTTTCTTCAGGTGCGTAATTGTCACCTGATGGATTTGCAAATGCATGTCCCACTCCAGGATATATGTAAATTTCATTTTTAATGCCAGTTCCATTTAGGGCCTGTTCGAATGCATCTACTGATTCAACAGGTATCGATTGGTCTTGATCGCCGAAGATACCTAAAACTGGCCAATTTATCTTGGAAAGTTCATTTGTATCATTTACCAAATTGCCATAGTATATAACAGTGGCAGCTAATGGATTCTGTTCGCTATGTAGGGCGAGTTGTAATGATTGACCTCCTCCAAAGCACCATCCTAATGAAGCTATTCTTGAGCTGTTAACATTTGGAAGTGAAGCAAGGTATTGTACAGCGGACTGCAAATTTGTAATGGCCTGTTCAGGATTTTCATTCACAGATGAAGATAATTCTCTTGCACGATTAGGATCGGTTGCCACCTCCCCATTGTACAGATCAGCAGCAAGTACAACGTAACCTTCACCTGCAAGTTCATTAGCCATATCCTTGATATTATCATTCAAACCCCACCACTCATGAATCATGACCACTGCAGGAAGTTTTTGTTGTTGTCCTGTAGTAGACGTTGTATTATTATTAGTAGTATTGGGATATACGAGGTATCCTGAGGAGCCATCAATATAGTTAATAGTTTTATTTTGTAATTGTGGTCCTTTCTGAATACCAACATCTCCGGATAATACTGTCGAATTCGTAGTAGAAGAAGGGGGGCTCTGGGCAGATAATACTTGATTCACGGCGACCGTTGGTAAAAGTAAGGAACCAACAACTATTAATAATAAAACAGATTGTACTGCTGAATTTTTCATTATTAGATGTAGTAATACATATTGTTTATAACTATTAGTAATGCAGACCTAATTCGCAACCGATTGCTAAGAAGATAGAATTATTTTTCAAAATTGAAAATTTCCCAATTATTTTGATCACTTCCTATTGATGTGGATCTGATTTTGAAAAACATCTAATAGAACCTCGTATGAAAAAATAAACTAGCCTTCATTATCTATCCTGATTAAACATTATGGCTGAATATTCTGCCAACTTCTTTAGCGCTTGAATTCTTTGCCCTCTTTCTATCTCAGCTCCTTCAATAGCAGAAGAAAGATAACCTATAGATTTATCGTAGGTTTTACGTGTAATAGGATACGGTACACCGTCTTTTCCACCATGAGCAAAATTATATTTCACAGGATCTTGCCATGATGCTTTAGTCCCAAAGATTATTTCACCAATAAGCGATAGAGCTCTTACAGCTGCTGGCCCTACTCCTGGAACAGAAATTAATTGTTCATAATTTTGGGGCTGAATATCATAAATTTTTCTAAAAACATTCCAGTCTAATCGTCTGGGCATCTCATAACGTTCTATATAATTTTGACGCCCTAAATCTTCAGACACCTGATAATTGCTATCAGAATTATCTGTTGGTATCCAATTATCCAATGTATTCTTTTTTACTATGGGAGCAGATATCGCTTCTGTTACCTTACGTACAGATGATTTCAGATTATTAACGTTGTCTCTCGCCAATTCCATACAGATTTTTTGATTTTCTGCAGAATCATTTGAAGTCATATTAAGGGTATTTGGGGCCTTATGCGTGCTTATTATTCCAGCATGTGGTTCTTGCACAAAGCTCGTTACACCATCTGAAATCCAATGATATCTTCTTGCCAACTTTTTATCGCGATTCATTCCTTGCTGTACGATAGTCCAGTTTCCATGCTCATCAAATAAAACAACATGGTGATATAATGAGTAGCCATCTTGTACTGCAGCATTGTCGACTTTTGCTCCGAGTCTGCTTGCATGGACCAGACTATCAATTTTTTTTGAAGATAGATTATAATGTCTTTCAGCTAGCTTTGGAATATCATTTTTTGCGTCGACAGCCTTTTTCCCTTTTCCTCCTGCAACTGAAATGGCGTGAACATCTTCCTTAAGTGATTGTTTGAGAACACCAGTAACCACTGTTGTAACTCCAGAAGAATGCCAATCAAAACCAAGGACACAGCCAAAAGCTTGAAACCATAGAGGGTCAGATAATCTTCTTAGAAAATCGTGCCCACCATATTCATCTACAATCACCTTTGATATTGCATAGGATAGTTTGATCATTCTCCTGACTAGGTAAGCGGGAGCGTGTCCTCCGTGTAATGGAAGGTTAATAGTTGCAGTGGCAGAGGATTTCAATTTTACAATCTAAAAATAGATAGTTTCTATCCTATTAATATTTAAACTAAAACCTAATTCTCTTTAAATTGCCTCTACTAGTATACCGTGACAATAGTAACTGCTAACTCTTATTAACTCTGGTCATGAAATAATTTTGTTTAACCATGACAAATTCTCTTTTAAATATTATTGTTCAAAGGTTATTCCACCAAAATTTAAAGTGCGGTCGATTAATATCTAGCGATGGTATTACTACACGAAATTTCTCAATTGATAGTCTGGACGGAATATTCAAAGGAGTAACTATTGATGCAGAGCTGAGTCGTCGGAATGTTTTGTCACTCGGCAATACGATGAGCACTGCGAAAAACTTGGATGACTATCAGTTTAAAATTTGTTTAGAAATACCTTCTATTCCAGATTCTGACCCCATTAAATTACAACTACAGAAATTCAGAATTGCTATAATTGCTTCATTTGCAATTCTAATATCGAAGATAGTGTCGCCTAATGCTGAAGATGAATTGCAAAAGTGGAATTCATTTGCCGCAATCCTACTTAGAAAAACTTCCGAATTTGTCATTAATTTGAATAATAATAAAAGCACCATTGTAAACTATGACAATAGTCATCTGTCAGAAACATTTGATTTTTTTAAAGTCCCTCTAGGAAAGATGGAAAAGGCATTAGCCAATGTATACTACTAATTCTTGTTTTTTATGTATTTTATATCCATATTAGCTATTTATTTCTAGATAACTTTTAGTGATAATCAGGCTGCAGTGGTTTTTATTTAATGGAGGGGGTGTTGGGTCGTATTGCTAATTGCATATTTCCTCCCTTTCCAGTTAACTATTCCTTTCTTCCTTGCATCAATAATGGACGAAATAAACCCTAGAGAAATAATGAAGCTTGCTATTGGAGCACCAAGTGAATATATGGGACTATTAAAAAGAACATACTTGGACTGTATGGCAGAGCTTAAAATTATTAGTGCAATCGCCATCAAACTGAAACTTAATAGAACGACATCCTGTGTTCTAAAGTCATTAATACTATTGTAATCACCACTTACGGAGATCTCCGATATGTATGATATGGAAAATGGAGTTAAGAGAAACGGTGTTAGCAGGAGGAAAAATACCGCTGTTGTAACTAAGGTAGCATGAATTTTGTCTTGATAATAAAGCGGAATCATAAGTCGGCGTAGACCATGCCACAAAGAACTAAAATCCCTTGCCCAGATCGCACCGATATGGTGTTCTCCTCGAACCACTTTCAATCTGAATTTTTCTTTCTTTACTATACCACCTAAAGCACCGTCCTCTACAATTTCACCTTTTACTGCTTCATGAGTTCCGACAGCCTCGTAGACACTTCTAGATATTATATAGAAACTACCAAAGAAATATCCAGTAGTGGTATTAGGGTTATTTGCACGTAATGGTGAGTATCTAACATATGAAATGGTCCAAACAACGGGTAAGGTTATCTTCGTCCAAAAGTCTTCACAAATTAACCTAGGTATTGCAGTAAGTGCATCTAGATTTTGATTGACCAGATGTCCCACTGCCAATGACAACGCATACTGAGAATGAATTGTGTCCGCGTCCGTAAACATAAGGATATCGCCCGTCGCCTTCAAGTATCCCTGGTAGCATGCCCAGCTCTTACCTATCCATCCATCAGGTCTTGGACCGGCGTTTATAACTGCCATTGAGTGCTCATAGGTTTTCGCATATTTCTGAATTATATCCCATGTATAGTCGCTAGATGAATCATTGATAACAATGATTTCAATATTAGAGTAATCCTGATTTATCAAGCTGTCCAGACATTTTGAAATATACTTTTCTTCATTGCGTGCAGGAATTATAATACTAACCTTGGGCATACTGTCATTATAGGAATTTTTATTTCGCATCCTATCGTACCGACTATAAGATTCCAATTTTGGGGATTGCTTCAAAGATTTTAGCATATAGGTGAAGAAATATAGCCATGCAAAGAAAATACCAAACGTAAGACCGAGTAGTACGAAATGTGGATGAATCACTTTAATTATAAAAATAAACGACGTTAATAATAACTATTCACTCTGTTCCAATAAAAATTCGAGTCAGTCTTTGCACCCTAGAGTCTTGAACGAACCAATAAAGAAAATGAATTAAAGGCCATTGAATATGGATGTCTTTCAAATATCATATTGTATACCCAATTATAGCTTCAAATGTTCCGGTTTTTGCCTTCGATTAACCTTTGCAGATATGACCCGAATTTCTGAAAGATAAAGGGATACATCTTCGATAAAGGACTTGAATTTACTAATAGGTACTATCGGGACACCGTCAATGAATTTGACATCTATGGAGTACAGAGTCAATATAATCGGGATTGCATGAGAGATGTTATATTTAGTTCTTCCTTTCGTTCTACATAGTATCTTCGTTCTCCGAATTTGCTTTTCGACATAGCATGATATTGATGAAAGGCTATATCTTTTCCAATGTTTGCAATCAGCTACTATAGCCAATTTATTATTAGCTCCAATTACATCAATTTCCATTCTACATGGTTTAGTAAAATGAATATTGGTTTTAGTCGAATAACCGTTTAAGGTAAGAATTTCTGAAGTCAGTGCTTCAAAATCTTTCCAGCTTATGGATTTTGAAATGCTTTCAATGTCGCAGCCTTTTTGCAAAGCAAGTATTGATAGTTTCATTCGATCTGCTTTTGTAAATAAATAGTGGTATCGAGAAGTAAGAACCCCTATTCCATCATTAATTATATATTCCAAAACATCTTTTGCTGTCGTCCAACTAACAATTCCAGATTTAGCTTGAAACTCTTCTAAAGTAATCTCTTGTGGCAATAAAGCTGGTAATGCCCTAACCAAAAGTACAGGATGCACGCAAAAAATATCACGATGGCCTGATATTTTAATATAAGGAGATCAATTTTTTCGACCTAGTACTACGAAAAAGGCCACAGTAATTTGCTCTCAATTCTCGGAATAAAATATGTCATTAGGAAAAAGTGGGCGTTCAATAAAGAATAAACCATATGACGCTAAAGATTTGCTATCGATTAATAAAGTTCCTTGTACCGAGAATTTATTTGTTCACAGGACTTACATCCTCTTTCCCTTCTTTACTAGATCAAATCGTATGTATTTTTGTCTTGGCCGGTTTATCTGGTTCCCATAATAGTTACAATATCGCTGCCCCTGCAATTTTTGTTCGGCCAGTTATAGTTGTTGTAGTTGTAGTTGTAGTTGTAGTTCAGCTACTTCATATTTGCAAATTCTTTTTTGAAGTAGTTAGTAGTCTCGTCATCAATTACACAGAACTCTATTATTTCAAGAGAAGTAGCATTACTCATAAGGTATTTTTTAGCTTCCTCTACCAGTATTTCTGCACATCTAGCTTTAGGGAACCCAAAAATCCCAGAACTAATAGCAGGCATTGAAATACTTCTAAAGTTCCTTTCTGAAGCAAGTGTCAAGCTGCTGCTAACTGAACTTCTTAGCTTTGCGTCTTCATCTCCTTCGCCCATTTTTGGTCCAACAGCGTGAATAACTGCCTTACATGGTAATTTTCCTGCCCCCGTAATTACAGAAGAGCCAACAGGAACAAACCCTATTTTGTCGCTTTCCTTCTGAATTATTCCTCCACCTTTTCTTACGATGGCACCTGCTACTCCTCCCCCGTGCTTTAGATATGAATTAGCAGCGTTAACGATAACATCAACAGCCCTTTCAGTTATGTCTCCTTTTACGAGTCTGATAATTTTTTTCTTTTCAGCTAATTGTATGTAATCAACAATTTCATCCATGCCTATAAAACCCGACTCCGATGAGAATTAGTCCCTATCCTTAAAAGTTGTATGCTACAATGAATTAGTTCTGACGATATATCGTCAACTAGGGCAATTCGTGGTACACATGCATTATATGAATTTCACTTTAAAAGATACTAGATACCCATCATTTTTTGTATCCATTTTCCATTTCAATCAAAATCTAGTGAGACAATGTCACGCTATGCCGTCGAAGTAGGAAACGATTATTTTGTATGTTTTCTTCTGTGACAAGGAACACAAAGAACTTGACAGTTAGAAAGTTTGTTGTTAGATCTATCACCATTTTTATGATCCAAATCTAGTCCATAGGCTGTAAGTTTTCGTTTGCAAGCAGCACACTTTCCCTTTTGTTTTTGAATAACTTCTCTTCGAACAACAACTGAAAAGGGCTTTCGCTTCCCCTTAATAGATTTTGAAACCAATAGCCAGAAAGCAATACCCAAAATAATTATTGCGATGGACCTCTGTTCATGTATGCCTACGCTATAGTAAGCCCACAACCCACCGATTGAAAACCAACAAGAAAAGCTTACAAAACCAAGAAATAGGCTTAAAGCAAGTCTAGTTCTTTTTCTTCTCTTAATATAAGATAGTAATAGTAGGCCAAGAAGCATTGCTGTAAAAAAGGGGTTAAAATTATGTCTATTTTGTTCAATTTGTTCTAAATTAAAGAATGACGACGTAGATGTTCTTTGAAAAGTATCGAACAAAGATAATAGAACCAGCGCCATAGTCAGGCCGCAAACTAGATTTAGCGCCATAATTCTATGCATATATTGACATAAAGGAAGAATGAGATCAAAATATTCAGGTTTTCGAAACAAACAAGGGCAGTTAGATCATAGTTGGTTGTCATAGAAGTTTATTCCATTCTATCTCGCCTTAAATTACCCCCAGAACGAACCCGACATTTGCGTCTGCAACCATCGGGAAAAAGGTGGGATTTATCGAATCTAGTGGCGGATAGCTTGGTCCATTTCATTGGGTATAATATTTGACATTGGGTTTATTGCACACCGGATCCCCTGAGCAAGTTAGACATTCGTGGAACATTACTATTGACCATGCTTTTAAATCATGTTTTGGGCAGGATATAACCTATGTAGTAGTGCTATTATTAGCCGTTATTATTAGCCGTTATTCTAAAAATTGTTCCTTGCGTATCATTAAACGTAAGTACATATAGATAGCCATCTTGAGGACCCACCTCTATATCAGTTATACCTCCAAATCCTTTGCCAAATATTATTTCACGAATGTCTTCATTACTATTTACTACCTTATCTGAAAGAGGACCATTAACTCCTGGAAGTAATTCTGTTCTTTGTTTGTTCATTTCAAAATGATAAATATTGCCATTGATAATGTCACCTACAAACATATCGTTCTGATATCGCTTACCCATCTTATCAGAATCAAAGAACCTGATCGCAGTAGGGCCAACATCATCAAACCAGGTAAATTCGGGGGAACTGTATTTGCCCTTTCCGTTGAAATCAACAAGGAGGTCATCGGTTTGATTTGGAGCTTCATGTGCTTCAGTATTTTCAATTGCATATCCTCTTAACCAGATGCCATCAATTTTATTCCAGCCGCTATTAAAGCCGGGTTCGACCAAATTAATTTCGTCACCAAATATAACCCCATTCTCGGTATCCCACAACTTGCCTGTTGAAGGATCAAAATCTATTCCAAAACTATTCCATATCCCATAGGCATAGTATCTATTTAAAGGATCTTTGCTTCCAAGAATGCCGTTTTGAGTTACCTGGTTTCCCTCTTGGGTAATAACTAGTATACCGCTTGTCCCATCGGGCTCCACTCCATTCTTAACATTCTGTGCTTCGGTTTTATGACCATCAATCCCTACACCACCAATAGTAATATACAAATTATTATCGTGTGGATTAACAAGAATCTTGCCACCATTTCCGATAGCCCCAGGTGTCGCGGGGAGAGTTAGCAATAATTTTGGTTTAATCAACATATTATCTACTAATTCATATCTGTAAACAACATTTCCTAGAGGCTGTTTTCCTTGGGTGATATCATCACCATCCTTCCCTTCAATTGCAGTATAATACAAGAAAACATATCTAGTAGAATTGGCATCGGGTGCCGAAGTTTTGTTATCATAATTACTGGCGTTATTGGTGAGAAATTGGCCAGGTTCAGGAGGCGTAGAGGGTGAAGTAACATTACTAACTGCGATACCTAGCATCCCTCGATGGCCAAACGTTGCGACATTAACATCCAGTAGTGGTTCTGGCAACATTGTATTGTTTATTATCCTTCTTACAATTCCCGTGTCTTTTTCTATAAGCAAAATATCATTACTCTCCAAGAATGCCATATCAGTGGAATAAGTAAGTCCGCTAAAAACCACTTCTGCTTCTAGGTTGCGATCTGTTAAAGTAGGTCCAGAGGGAGAAGGAGAGCTGCTTTCAGGATAATTACTATCTACCGATGCATTAGCAACTTTTTTGGTATCCTCCTGATAGTAAACTGAAATAGACAAAAGGATGTTGGAGACTAATATTACAAATAGGATTATTACTGGAACGGTGTTTGTTTGCCACATGGATTAGTAGAGAGCATGATATTCTCTACCAAATAAAATCGCTACCATTCATAAAGATTCAAAATTTTTCAATATTGTATCAAGGTACCAAGTAATGGTATAAAAAGAATTGAATCAGTGCTGATGTAGATCAGGTGCAATGGGTATGCAGCATATATCGAGCCTCGTTGCGGTATGGTTCTATCAATCCCAGTTTGATAGAAATAATAATCTGCAAACCTGTTTTTGTGGTTGACCCATTCTCAATGATAATTAACTCATGTATCCTTTTCTGTGATGAGAGGAATCCTATCATTATTAATGGGGAAAAGATTTTATGATCATAAATATTAGTTTTAATTTGCTCTAGATTAAGCAAGGACAGACCTTTGAACCAGTATGAACATTACCAACTAGCTCCAGATTTGGCAACATATAGAATAATCAACGGCATGTGGCAGGTTGCAGGCGGACATGGATACATCGATAATGAATTAGCAATTGCAGACATGATGAGATATCATGAAGCTGGTTTTACAACTTGGGACTTGGCAGATATTTACGGACCTGCCGAAGATTTTATTGGGCAATTCAGGCGTAAGTTATTAGCAATAAAGGGAGAAGAGGAACTCGATAAAATTCGGGCATTGACAAAATGGGTGCCACAGCCAGGAAGAATTACACGCTCTATCGTTAATGAAAGTATAGATAGATCACTTCATAGAATGGGTGTTAGCATGGTGGATTTACTACAATTCCACTGGTGGGATTATAACAATCCCTATTATATGGATGCACTCAAATACCTATCCGACCTCCGGGATGAAGGAAAAATCAAGCATATAGGTCTAACAAATTTTGATACAGAACGTTTGCAAATCATGATAGATTCAGATCTACAAATTGTGTCTAACCAGGTTCAATATTCGATCATAGATCGCAGGCCAGAAGTAAAGATGATACCATTTTGCTTAGAAAATAATATTAGTCTTCTTTGCTATGGCAGCATCTGTGGTGGATTGATGTCTGAGCGATACCTGGGAAGAATGCAGCCATCTACTGCTGAGTTAAACACACTAAGTTTACAAAAATACAAGAAAATGATAGATGCATGGGGCGGATGGAGTTTGTTCCAGGAGCTTTTGTCAACATTGAAGAGAATTGCACAAAAGCACAATGTGACCATAGCAAACGTAGCAGCACGCTATATTCTTGACAAGTCTGCTGTTGCAGGCGTTATTATCGGTGTCAGACTTGGAATAGTTGATCACAGAACCAGTAACACACAGGTATTCAACTTTATTTTGGATAAGTCAGATTGTGAAGCAATAGATGCTGTATGTGCAAAGTCAAATAACTTGTTTGAAATAATAGGAGACTGTGGCGATGAGTATAGATGACGTTACGCTTTTTGCTCTTAACTATTCATTTTGGATCAAATTTGAATATTAGGGGAAAGTGAATTTTCCCGTCTCATGGGATTTAATATCTACTTTTGAAGGATCGGAAGGGAATCAAAAGGAGATGTTGGGATGGTTCAGAATTATAAAGTCGGGCTATGATATCCAAGTCACACAATTAATAGGTACGTTAACTTGTACTTCAGACTTGTTTGAGTGCAGATCCCTAGAATATCTTTAAATTCTTCTAATCTTAAATATTATGTGTCAATAACAGATTCAAGTAAAGAACTACATAAGAGTAGAATTGTATCATTTTTACCAAGCTCTACTGAAATGCTATTCGCGATTGGCGCAGCAGATCAAATCACAGGTGTGACACATGAATGTAAATACCCGGATGATGCTAAGAGTAAGCCAAAAGTCATAAATTCCTCATTTGATGCAACCAGTATGACTAGCAGAGAAATTGATAATAAGATTTTAGGATTAATGAAAACAGGAGGAAATATATACGTAATAAATGACCAGAATTTAAAAGATGCAAAACCTGATCTTATCATAGCTCAAGGTGTCTGTGAAGTATGTGCACCATTTACTAAAGAAATAGATCGCGCAAATTCCATTCTAGGATATAAACCAGATCTACTCGTACTTGACCCTCATGATCTTGATGACATCTTGGTAAGTATAATGGACGTTGCAGAAAAAGTCGGGAGAGTAAGTGAAGGTCGTAGATTAGTAGCATCATTACAAAACCGAATTGACACAATAAGAAGGATAGTTGGAGATACAATAAAAAGAAAAAGAGTTGGTAATAACGGTTTAGACAATGCAAACAATACTAAGCCACGGATAGTTTGCGTTGAATGGATTGATCCTTTCTTTACCGCGGGTCATTGGATTCCGCAGATGGTAGAAATCGCAGGAGGGATTAATGGTCTATCCACGGTAGGACAACCTTCACGACGCATATCCATCGATGAAATTTTGGAATACAATCCAGATAAAATAATCCTAATGCCTTGTGGCTTTGATATTGACAGAACCTCCAAAGAAGTTAAGGTATTAGAGAATAATGACAAATGGAAATCATTGCAAGCAGTACGGAGAAATGAAGTTTATGCGGTTGATGCAAATGCATATTTTAGCAAACCGGGACCAAGAACAGTCACTGGAGTAGAAATACTAGCAAAGATAATGTATCCTGAAAGCTCCAGATTAACTGATTTGCCCGCTAATTCATTTACCAATATTAGAACTAACTAGTTAGATTTTTCTTCTTCTACCCACCAAACCTGACACTTGAATTTTTCCGAACAAATCATTAGGATATCGTATTAGAATCGCATTACTAGAACTTCAATTACTTACCATAGACAGAAGGTATGACCAGTAGGGTATTTGCGTACGTCATAAGGGGCAAAAACCTTTACGCCATCATGGTCGTTACGCCCACAGGACAGAAACGCTGTCAGATATGTGCAATATTTGTCGTGGAATGGAATTTTACGTCCTAGTTGTGGACATAAAATCAGTACAAAATCATGCAGTTTAATAAGGACAATATCTAGCAGAAGAATGGTGGAATAAAAAAAGTTGTGCGCAAACAAAGAGGAAAGGTTATCGAGCTATCCTTCTGATCTATTTACGTCATATATGAAATCATGGTACGAGTATGTCAATGCTTGGAATATGATGTATGCTGAGTTTATTAGAAACACATCAAAGTTCACTGAATCTTGGGTAGATGCATTTTCAAACCTTTGGTCAGGAAAATATAGCGATAAAATAAGAGTAGAGTAGACAGGACTTTGAAGAAAATGTATTTTTTCGTCCTTCACTATCACTCATTTAGTTTTTAATTATCTCTGTTCTTCATTCTGTCCCTACCAATTATCCGTTTTAACAAAAAGAGAATAACGAACTATTGTTGCTAATGGGGAAGGTCCTCAAAATACTATGATTGTGACCTAAATTGAGTTTATGAATGCTACGTTCTGAGCAGAGAAAGCAGTCGAATGACGGAAAAAAGTTGAAGCAAAACCAGAACCTCGAGTGAGTAGGATGGGTTCACCATGGAGGTAGAAAAAGATGTGAATAGCCTATAGTGCTATCAAAGAATTGATTTATCCATGATCCCGAACTGACTTATTTTTAGATAAAAACAATCGGATTAAAAGCAGTAGTTCAAGTTATGACTAAAAAAGAAAGAAGGATGATGTCAGGCTAATTTTTTTAAAGCCTTGCAATTCATGAGTCTAGCTGTGCTTATTCCCCGTTGTCTTCATTCTCCTCATCGTCCTCTGAATCGTCAGTGGACACATCTTCGGTAACTCCATTTTCGTCTTCTTCGACCTCATCTGTATTATCAGCAGGGGTATCTTCAGCGCTGTCCTTTCCACTGTAGCTTGAATCAATGCAGTCTTGTACTTCTTGTTCTGAAGGAGATCCTTCTCCATCACTATCGGAAAGACATGCTTGCAATTCTTCGTAGGCTGCATCAGTTGAGTCTTCCCCATTTGAGCTATCAGTATCGTCAGAGCTTTCTCGATCTTC
>JAATVT010000114.1 GCA_014523685.1 Nitrososphaerales archaeon TH5893 | reverse complement strand
GTATGCGTGGGTTTATATCCGGTACATTAATACAAATATAACGTATTAATGCCTACAGCATACGTTCTAATAAATTGCGATTTAGGGTACGAAGATGAGATCATCAATGAACTTAATCGATTACCGGGTATAATTGAAGCTACAGGAGTATACGGTGCATATGATATTCTTGTGAAGGTAAATGCAGAAACGGTTGATGCATTAAAGGAAACCATAACATGGCATTTGAGACGTATCGACAAAATAAAGTCAACCCTAACTTTGATGGTAATTGAAGGGCAAGGGAATAACTAGATAAAAAGCCCATCCCGAACCAGGGTCCAGAATCCACAATTTAACCCAATATGTATAATAACGGTCTCGACCTAACTTTCAAAATTCTAGTTTTTACATAGATGGAGAACACAGTTCCCATTGCACTAACTAGAATAACACAGTTGTTGAGAGATTCATGATCGTTTATAATGCATAAATAATGATTTTTCATCAGAAAATAATATAATGAATAATATGATTGATTCCAGCATCAATGAATACCATTTTCATAACAGGTACAGCGGGATCAGGAAAATCACTTCTTACCTCAAAACTGCTACAATGGTACGAAGACCACGATTCATTTGCAATTGGTCTTAACCTAGACCCTGGGACAATAGATCTACCATATGAACCAGACATTGATGTTAGAAACTACATTGACATTAACAGATTGATGAACAGTTATCAATTGGGCCCTAATGGCGCTTTGATGATGGCTAGTGACTTGATTGCAACACAATTAGTCGAGATTCAAAACGAAGTTAACAGTTTGAATGCAGATTATGTTTTGGTGGATACGCCGGGGCAAATCGAGTTATTCGCATTCAGAGAAAGTGGACTCTATTTTGTATCCCATTTTCAATCAGATAACAAAGCTACTATATTCATTTTTGATGGCATGCTTGTCTCTTCCCCCATCAATTACGTTTCTATATCTTTATTGGCATCTTCGATTAAATTGAGGTTAAGGACCCCACAGATTAGCCTTCTTACCAAAAGAGATCTAATTATTGAACGATTGCCCGAGATACTTGAATGGTCAGCATCAATAGCATCATTAGAATCTGCCCTCGACAAAGAAAAGGATTCTGAAAACTCGTTTCTATGCAAGGAACTAGTAAGAAGCCTGAGTAAGGGTGGATTTTTGGAAGGGATCATAGCAGTTTCAAGTCTCACAATGAATGGAATGGTTACACTATCTGCATCTCTGTCCAGGATCCTTAATCAAGGGGAGGAAGTTAACAGTTAATTGTGGAAAAATCAGATCTCTCAACGTGTGTTGCGTATGCACCATCCTCTACAGCAAACATTGGTCCCGGCTACGATGTATTTGGACTTGGTCTAGATGTCTTCGAAGACAAGGTCACACTATCCAGGATGTCGACGAGATCAAATCGTATAACTATTCGAGCTACAGGAGATACGAACAATTCCAGCAATATGGTACCATCAAAGTTGGAATCCAATTCTGCGGGTCTAGTAATAAAAAAAATGTCGAACGATTTTGGTATAGACTATGACCTAGATGTGAGTATCTCCAAGGGAGTTCCGGTCGGATTTGGAATGGGTAGTAGTGCTGCATCGGCCGCTGCAGCAGCAATCGCGTTTGACAGGCTCTTTGACTTGGAGATTGATAAGCCAAAATTAGTTGAGTATGCTGCCGAAGGTGAAATCGCAAGTGCAGGAGTAAAGCATTACGACAACGTATCGGCCTCAGTTTTAGGGGGATTCGTCATTGTACGAACAAATCCCAAGCTAGAAGTTATCAGAATAGAACCCCCAGAGGATCTAGTACTTGTAATAGCGATTCCATTGATAAGAGTTCCAGAAGGTAAGACAGAAAAAGCCAGAAATCTTTTACCCCACAAAGTACCACTTAGTGATGTTGTAGTCACATTATCCAATGCGAGCATGGTTGTAGCCGGATTTATACTCAAGGATGTAGAGATGATAGCAAGGGGAATTCATGATATAATTGTGGAACCCGCAAGAAGGGACCTAATCCCAGGCTATATTGGAGTAAAAAAAAATGCCCTAGAAGCTGGATCTCTTGCAGTGACGATAAGTGGCGCAGGTCCGTCTATGATATCATTTTTAAAAACTGCAAAGTATGCAAAGCATGTGGCTAATGCGATGGCCATGGGATTTAATGAAGCAAATGTAAAAAGTAGGACATATATAAGTCGTCCAAGTCCTGGTGCTAGAATTACAAATCCTAAGGTATCGAAGAATGAGAAATGAAAGTTACCTTATATTCCTTATCTACTTCTTTCCTTTGCTCAAAAAGGATGACATCATCTTTTGTCTATCTTCGTGAGCAAAACACAATGCCCATCCATAAATTTCTAGACGTAAACCAGTATTAATGTCTGCATCCATTGCCTTGTTGATTAACATTTTACTAGTTTTCACGGCTGTAAAACTATTCTTTGTAATTTCTTTAGCAAATGAGAAACTTTCATCCATCAATTTTTTGTTCAGAAGTTTTGCTAGCTCATTGGCCCGTTGTTTTTCTTGCTTTTGAAGTTCTTCACTAGTTAGTTGTTCTTTTGATGAACTTTTAGATTGCTTTGCCACAGAACTCGTGTTATTTGTAGCATGAGGTATTGATGATGTAGTAAAACTGTTTTCTTCCTCGGATGTCAAACTAACAACTTTATTAACAAGTCCAATTTGTTCAGCTTCGTCTGCTGTAATCATTTTACCAGTAAACACGAGCTCTTTTGCTTTTGCAGGGCCCACAATTCTTGATAATCTCTGAGTTCCACCCCATCCTGGTGGAATGCCTATGGTGACCTCGGGTTGACCCATTTTGGCATTGCTTGATGCAATTCTAATATCGCATACCATCGCTAGTTCACATCCCCCTCCTAGAGCAAAACCATTAACCGCTGCTATTATTGGCTTTTGCAAGTTTTCGATCTTGTTTAACACAGCTTGTGCTGAAGATGCATATTTTTCTGCTTCAATGGGCTGAATATTAACCATATAGCTAATATCTGCTCCTGCGCAGAATGATTTTTCTCCTGCTCCTGTAATTATCAGTGCCTTTATTCCATCATCGGGGCCCACGATATCAATAGTCCTAGATAACTCGGCTAAAACATCTACATTCATAGCGTTCAAGGCCTCCGGTCGGTTTATTCTAATGATAGCAATCTCTTCACGTGGTTCAAGTTGTATGTATTTCATAGTAGACATATACGAAAGGCAAGAACTATACCTTTCAATTAAACCTTATCAAAAAAGAGGGCCAAGTATATGCTCTTTGATTACATACGTTCTCGTATGCATGCCTACGAACTACCCAGACTAGAGATAGGTAGAACTATGCATCTGTTCAAGGCCCGTACAATATTCTAGGATAAATCTAGCGAAAGGATACGGACAAAAAAAGAAAAGTTATTTACCTATGCGCCAGCCATACCATTTCGTAAGTCTACTGCTCTGTGATCTGAATCTACAATGCCTTTTTCAGATTCAGCGTTGGCTGCTTCTGCTGCTGATTTATGCATGTCTGACAACGCACATCCCATCTGAGATTCTGGTTTGCCTCTTCTCATTAGACCTCTATATAGACCAGCCTCAAGAGTTTGACCATGTGCCTTTTCCCATTCTTCTACCGGTATACTGTACTTTTTCTGTATTCTATCCCTGTACCATTCCGGAATAACGTTGAAGGCGCAGAATGGAATGATTCTAAGATCTGGTGTGAGGTAATGAATATCACATCTCTGTAGTCTTTCAAGGTCTTCATTATATTTATCTTGGAAGTGCATCATTCCTAAAAACAGAGATCTTATATGCCAGGAGCCAACTGAATCGAAGTTGCGTTTCAGCAATATGCTAGAGAACATCTTGGCTAAATTGAGTCCATGAGGTTGCTTAGTCCTATCTACAAATTGGCCAAGCCTTCGCACAACTTCTAACATAGTCCAATATCTATTTGCACCAGATTTGATCTCGTCAGATTTCTCTTCGAAATATTCTAGCATACCTTTAATGTCAACAAAGGCTGTTAGAGGAGTTAATTTCTTGGTTTGAGTATCTTCGAAAACATAAGTACCGGCACCGCAAGCAAAGTGAATGGATAGCTCGTACTTTGGCTTTTTGCTAAACGCCTCTATCACGTCGGTCATTGGCATGCATGATGGAACGGGAAACCATGCATCAGTCGTAATTTCACCATTTGTCTGCTCTTCAATCCTTTCAATACAATCGGGAATTGTTATTCGGTATTTTTCACGCTCCTTCTTTGTCATTCTACCAGTTAGAGACACGGGTTGGAAATTAACGGCATGTACCACATCAAGATTCTTTTGGGCGTATCTAATAATCCCCCCTAATTCATGATCATTAATTGATTTAATTACTGTGGGAACGAAGACCACTGTCATGTCACATTTTCTTGCAGATTCAAGTGCATATGGGACCTCCCAATGATTCTTTGGATTGGTTCTAGGAGTAACACCATCGAATGACAGATACAAATTGTTTACACCTGCCATCCTTATCTGCCTCATCGTTTCTGGAGACAGTGCCAACTTGATACCATTGGTATTCAGTTGAACATGATCGACACCCTCTTCCTTCATTATCTTAATCATTTCAGTAATATCATCCCTTAACATAGGCTCTCCTCCCGTGATCTGTATGGAATTACCTGCTATTGGTTTCTGAGCCTTCAAAGTCTTCATCATCGATCTTACTTGCTCATGATTTGGTTCATAAAGGTAGGCACCCTCAAGACCCTTTTTTACGTAGAAAAAACAATACCAACATGTCAAGTCGCACCTATTTGTGATAATTATGTTAGCCAAACCAGAATGTGAGAGGTGGTTGGTACATAATCCGCAGTTCGTAGGGCATGCACATTTGTCAACCATGACATTAGGTGCTTGAGCGCCCTTTCCGTCCATCCAATAAGTGCTAAATTTCTTATACATTTCATATGAGCCAAAATATAGCTCTTCGCACTCCCCATGCGTTGGACAGGTTTTTGTCATGTATACCTTGCCTTCTCGTTCAAAAACCTCTGCATCAAGAATCATGTTACAATCAGGACATATGCTTTGCGTATGTCTCACGGTTTTTCTAGCTGCAGTGTTCTTACTTGAAACATTCGAAATCTGTATCAGATTCATATTCTATTACCCTATAACCTTCATTGGTCAGCTTATCATTTTGTATATAAATATAACGTTACGAATCCTACGGTGATTAGTTGTCAGATGTGCGACCTTTGATTCGATAAGACATTCTCAAAAACATATATTTTTTGAGCATAAAGTTTCTCTTTTACTTAAGTATTGTTATTCTTGATGCTAAATCTCGTATGTTTGAGGATAATTTCGAAAGACTATACCAAAACTACGGAATTCATTCTGCATTGCATAGATCAAATAAGAGAATGTGCGAAGAATGAAGTAATATATAATATAATGATTAAAGTCTAGAATTAGGCCACCTATGGATCCATCATTCAGGAGAAGCAAGCGCAAGAAGATAGGCAAGATTCTATAGAGGAAAGTTAAAGGAGCATTTTTCTAATTCCAAAATGGGAACATACAATGACTGGGTATCAGATCCAATATTATCCACAAACGTAAATTCGCCAGTCAATCTCTTAAGCTCGATAAACTTGTTGCGTGGTTTTTCATTTTGCGTGATGTAATGTATAACAGAGTTCAGCGCACCAGACTCTATGAATAGGACATCCCTGTTATTGTGATTGATATGATATAGCATTGGAGTTAATCCTATCGGAGACTGAGCAGCATATACTATCACCTTAAGCATATCTTCCAAGTTATGGTATTTTAGATAGCTTGTCGAAGAGGGTTCATTTTGATGTTTTTGGGGCATAGAATACTAATGAATAAAACTATACGGTTATTAGATCTTTTCTCCATACTTGCCTGCTATAAAAACCACCAAATTCTAAAGATAGGATGTTCAGTAATGATTGACAAAATCCAGAACGAAATAGTGAAGTATTGAAGCTAAGGGGCCATGCTTTGACCCCCACCTGTTGATAGAAGCGATCCCTCATCCTTCCAGAAAAATGACCTACCGCATATGAGTCAGAAATTATTGAGACGTAATAGAAGTATTAGAAGTCATTCTTTAGAGCGAAGATTTTATGCCATGTTAAATAGAAGGTTTTCATATCTGCAAAGATAACTCACTGATTCTTTTGAGTTTTCCATATACTCACAATCCCACTTCAATGATCATTACCAAAATTATGAATACGGTAATTATGGGGGCACTTAGTTCCATCAAAAAAGCGACTATGGCTTATAATAACAGCTATATTATTGCGACTATAATTGTTCCAATTGTTTCCAGTCCACAAATTAATTTCAAATTAAAAGACTAAAAACAATACCTATTTGGCGCAAGTCATGATTCCTCGCCAAAAAATATCAACGATATACGCTCACAATGAACTGGATATTGAGTTTAAAAAGATAATGTTATGATTCTTCTGACTGGTTAAACCCAGGCTCTTTTTCTGATTTGGGAATATTTTCAAACCTAACCTTTTCAGAGTGTTTGGTCTCTGATAACCAATGTATAAACCGAACTACCACAAACGATACCTGTCCATACTTCCTAATTTTCATATATAAATATTTTTTATGAAGATAGTTACCTTACTATTTACAAACGCCTCACAAGGAGCACTTGGATATCTACTGGGTGCTAATCCATTCAAATTGAAAAATGGATGGCTTCTAGCCTTTGTGGATTATTCTCAATGTACAATATTAGCGAGAGTCCCATTCTTCTTTTTTATTTCTAGTACCATAGAGGTACAACGGTTTCAGAATAGTCGTGCTTAGTACCCTGCATCTTTCAAACCCATAACTATTTTCAGACTCACAATATCGTAGATTACATACTTATATTACAGATGACCATCACATGTATTGAGCTTAATGAGCATTAGTGACAAGTCGAAGAAAGCCATGGAAAGTCTCGGCTTGACTAGTTACGAAATCAAGGTTTACCTCTCGCTTTTGGAAAAAGGCTCGATGACAGCTTCAGATCTAAGTAAGAAATCAGGTGTACCATATTCTAAAATATATGAAGTTTTGAATAGTTTAGAAGATAAAGGGTGGTTAGAATCTGATAGTTCTAGACCACAAAAATTTTTTCCAAAGTCACCTATTACTGCTCTTGAGGCAATGAAGATGCGAATAGAGAATAGTATCAGAGATAGCAAGAATATGATCATGAGTGAATTAATGCCAATATATGAAAAAAGCGGGCTTAGAGAGAGACCGGAAATATGGGTAGTTATGGGAGTTTATAATATAGCAGCGAAAATCGGCGAAATCATTCAAACCTGTCAACATGAATTATTGATCGCCTTGCCACATGTGGCTGAGGATATTGCAAGACCACTACAACCAACGCTGAGAATGCTAAAGGAGAAAGGCGTAAGGATAGATGTACTTGCTTCGGAGGGGGCAAGTCCTGATACCGTGCGAACCATTTCTAGAGTTGCCGACGTTAGATTAAAAAATAACATGTTTGGGGGAGGAGTGATTGGTGACAGCAAACATGTAATGATACTGCTTAGCGAAGGAAGAAGTGAAAGTGGGAATTTCGAACCAACCGCTATATGGGCAGAACATGTAGGTCTAGCTAGATTCGCAAAGGACTATTTCCACTATTTATGGGATGATGCAGACAATACTGGAGAAAAGCCTTCTGATATCAATACCAACAGAAAAAAAAATCAACGAAATATCTTTTAATATTTATCGTTGCGTTAAGTACTTTTTTAGTTAAATCGCTAGACGGTCAACAAGAGTATTATTCATTATACATTTAAGGTGGCTTTTTATTGTTGCACTGCGTATCAAGTTTGCAGGACAAACGATGACGAGACTAGCCCTACGGATGAATACG
>JAATVT010000009.1 GCA_014523685.1 Nitrososphaerales archaeon TH5893 | reverse complement strand
TATCGAAAAAATTTAAGCCAAATGGTGTATGAATAAGAAATAGAACAAATTTTCTCTCTACACGAACCTTACTCTGCTGCAATCTTAGCTATGTTGCAATATTACGTTATTTAAATTAATCCGCACTTAATTCACAGTGCCTTAACATTCAGACGAAAAATGCTATGCGATCACTGGTCGGGCTCAATACAAAGATAATTTGGGTCGTCCATTAAAGTAACTATGATAAACGGAAATGTCCACATGAATAACATCGAGATGCTTTGTAAATCTAACGATAGCAATTTCCAAATCAAGCATTCAAGACGCTTTAGATTCGAAATAAAATCAAAACCATATCGTAAGAATTCAAGATCTTACTTCGCAATTGAATTTCTGTTATTGGAGAGAATTTTGAGTTACAAGTCTAATATTCGGCACTAGGCTATTATATTAGTCAGATAATAACTAGCACAAGGTATTGTCGAGACCAGTATCAGTAGAGAATGATGCGAATAAACTCATTGCCACACCGCCATTGAATCTCCTATTCAATCCAAACTTTGTTAATAAGAAAGATATTTGGAATATAAATATCACGACTCTTTTGGAAATGCTTCTTGAAATTATTAGCCGGGCCGACAGCAAGGATTTGAGGCTTTGTGGAATCGCAGCTCTGTCAGCAGCAATAATTCATAGAATAAAAGTAGAGAGTATTTTCGACCTTCAGAAAATAGCGATGCAGCATAAAAGTCCAGAATTCCCAAAGGAACATGACACCATCCCAGAGCTTAAGTCAATTGAAGTCCCCTTTAGATTTGAATCAACTTATCCTGTCTCTTTAACGGATTTATTGCACGTCTTAGAAAATATGATCAGTGAACTAACGAATCCAAGGCCGAAGAAGAAACAGATTGATTTGGAAGCTAACCCCACATTCGATTTTAATCAATATTTGACGAAACTCGAGGAGATATTGAAACAATATCAAAACCAAATTTTGGATTCCCTAAAAGTTGACGGATCAAAATATTTCAAGGAACTAATTGCAGGTCTACAACCCATAGAAATAGTTAGAACATTTATAGCGGTTCTTTATTTGAGCATGAGCAATCTGCTTGATATAGAGCAAAGAGAAGAAGGTGATGACATAAAACTAATCCTTACAAATAGGTAATCCAGAATTGAAATTCAGTTTATATCACCGAAGGGTTCTTGCGTAACCAAGTGTTCACCCACAATGAAAATAGCGCTAGAATAGAGGCAGCTCTCTATTCGGCTGGAAGACCACTAACAGTAGATGAGCTTGTTAAAGCAAGTGGAACAAATTCTAGGGATAACACTTTAAAGATAATTTCTGACTTGATGGAAAAAACAAGAACCGTTTTTAAAGCTCTAGAAATTGCACATCTAGAGGACGGGACTTTTGTATTTCAGTTGAAGTCTCAATACACCCCTATTATTAGAAAATTTGCAAATCAGCCTATGGTCTCTGGAGGTGCACTCAAGACCTTGTCGTACGTAACTTATGAACAACCAGTTCTTTCAAGAAGGCTTGTTCAAATCAGAGGAAGTCAAGTTTATTCTCATCTAAAAGAACTTGAACGCGTTGGCTTTATCCAATACGAGAAAGTGGGAAGACTTAAAATTTTCAAGACTAGTAAGAAATTTCAAGATTATTTTGGTATACAAGACGTTAACGCATTGAAGGGAAATCTGTTAAGTACTAAAAGCTAAATTCTACAATAACATACAGAAGCATTAATAATAACGAAGAGGTCTTTCGATTTCCATGCGTAAATCAATAGAAAACCTATCTAAGCGGAAATATACGGGCGGGCGCAAAGTCGCTATGAGGGGGAGACGTAAGTACGAAATCGATAGGTATCCCAATGAAGCAGTATTAGGTGACAAATATATGAAAACGAGGCGTACTAGAGGTAATAACAGGAAGACGGCATTGAAATTTGGAACATTTGTAAACATTGCTGACCCTGTTTCGAAGAAAATAACGAATTCCAAAATTTTACAAGTAGTTAAGAATCCTGCCAATAGGGACTACGAAAGAAGAGGAGTTATTAGCAAGGGAGCGTTGCTGGAGACAGAGTCTGGTATGGCAAAAGTGGTCTCAAGGCCCGGACAAGATGGGTGTATTAACGCAGTTCTTATGAAGCAGTAATGTTGCAGATTAAATTCGAAAGAGCTAGAAATTGCAGAGAAATTGCAAGCTGAATCAGATACGAGAAAAATAGTGTTGAAGGCCGAAGAGGTTCCTCGACCCCACAACTATGTTTAAGGTTCTACCGCTCAGTTTAGAGCCTGTGTTACTAATAGATGGTAATCTAAAAAAACAACATAGAAAATTTATTGTGGCAGCTGACCTTCATATAGGATCTGAAACCTACGGAAAAATGAATGGAGTTACCCTGAGTGCCAAGGTTCATATTGAGAGTATAAGCAACCGTTTCCATAAATTAGTTGAATTAACGAAGGCGGATGGGATAATATTACTCGGAGATCTCAAATCAAGTATTTCGAAAATAACCCAAATAGAGATGGACATTATACCTGTGATTCTTACATCAATTTCGCAACACGCAGAGGTGTATCTTATACCGGGTAATCATGATAGTTTCATGAAATATGTCACGCCAGATAATGTCAATCTAATTTCTTCAGGTGGTATGGTTTTAGGAGATATACTCTTAATTCACGGACACACAATGCCATCTGCCACCAGATCCTCTGTTAGGAGGATAATAATGGGGCACATTCATCCTATCTTTCTAAGACCTAATAACATTGTAAATGGACAAAGAATATGGATATATATGAAGGTTAGAAAGCGAGCGGTTTTTTCAGATGGAGTTGGTTATTTGGAAATAATAATAATGCCCTCTTTTCATGATAATCATAATGCACCTCTTCGTTACAATAGGTGGAAAATGATGCCGCCAATAATTGAACGTATCGTAAAATATCGTGCCATTGAAGAGATGCAACTATTGACACTTGATGGTGCCATAGTCGCCGATTTATCCTGTCTGGAAGAAGATATGCCATTTAATTTTCAAAGGAAAGCCAAATCATCCTAGTCTTTTATATGGTTTTAGGTAGTCTATTGTTGGTTGTGACGAAGCAAGCCACTCAAGTGTTTTTGCAAAAGAGGTTGCACCTTCTATAGTAGTTAATACAGGGACACCCATTTCGACAGCCTTTCTCCTTATCAAATACTCGTCATAAAGCATTCCAACATACTTTTCGATTGTCGACGTAGAAGGGATATTAATTATAAAGTCAATTTTCCGTTCGAATAATAAGTCGGCAATGTTGGGTTTTCTGTCAGGTTCGCTGATTTTGTAGACTTTTTGCACTGGTCTTACAAGGCTTGATTCTAAGAATTCGGCGGTGTGTTCGGTTGCCATAATTTGATATCCTAACGATGATATGAGAGAAATTAGATAGCGAAGCCTAACCTTATTTTTCTGTCCTCCAACACTGATTAGTGCCGATCCCGCCTGTGGAAGCGAGTATCCTGCTGCCAAATAGGCCTTAGAAAGGGCGTCATAAAAGCTGTTTCCAAAGCAGGCGACCTCTCCAGTAGAATGCATCTCGACCCCGAGTACAATATCTGCACCTTCTAACTGCATGAACGAAAATTGGGGAACTTTAATCCCAAAACCTGTGGTCTTCCACCATAAGTCTTTGGCGGAATCAGGAAGATCTCTGCCCATCATAGCTCTTGCTGAGAGGCCTATCAAGTTAGCTTCGATAAACTTTGAAACAAAAGGCATGGATCTTGAAGCTCGTACATTGGCTTCGATGACAAATACTTCTTCATTCTTCACCAAATATTGAATGTTGTATGGTCCTTCGATATTGAGGGCCTGTCCTATTTTAAACGAATATTCTTTAATAGTTTCCAGAGTCTTTCTGTCTTGCCTCCACGGAGGAATACACATTATCGCGTCACCAGAATGAATCCCAGCATTGTCTATGTGTTCTATGATTGATCCGATTATGACAGTCTTCTTTCCTGACACAGCATCTACTTCTACTTCCGCCGCATCTTGAATGAATTTGCTTATTACAACCGGATGTTCGGTGCTAATACTTGTTGCAGTAGTCAAGAACTGTTCGAATTGGTGCTCTGCCCAGACAACCTTCATAGCTGCGCCACTAAGAACATACGAAGGTCTAACCAGAACCGGATATCCTACTCTTTTGGCAAATTTCTTTGCTTCTGTTACATCCGAAAATCTTTTCCATGCGGGCTGCTTGATATTTAATGTATCTAATAGTTTTCCAAATTTAACACGATCTTCTGCCCTATCTACATCTTCGCTACTCGTTCCAACGATTTTTACTTTTGCTTTTGATAATTTAGGCGTTAGATTATTTGCTACCTGTCCTCCAACACACGTAACAATCCCGCATGCCTTCTCCCTTTCGTATATATCCAGCACCCGCTCAAAAGTTAACTCTTCAAAATAGAGCCGATCCGAGACATCATAATCAGTTGAAACAGTTTCTGGGTTACAATTAATTACCGATACATTCTCGACCCCATTTTCTTTTAAGCTCCATACCATGTTAACGGTAGCCCAATCAAATTCCACGCTGCTTCCTATCCTATAAGGACCGGCCCCAAGAACTATCGTACTCTTTTCCACTTTGTCGAATTCGACATCGTCACCATCGCCGTCATAGGTCATGTAGAGATAATTAGTTTTCGCGGGCCATTCAGCAGCAAGTGTATCTATCTGCTTAATCACTGGTCTTATTCCAAATTTGTCTCTCAAGCTTCTTACCTGCATCTCAGCAATGTTCATACAACTTGCAATTTGTTTATCAGAGAAACCTGTTTTTTTTGCCTCTAAAATCAAGGATTCATCAAAAGCTTCAGTGCGTAACCGATTTTCCATTTTTACGATATTATTTATACATAGAAGGAACCATGGATCAATGTGGGATAACTGGTTTATTCTATGAATATCAATTCCTGCTCTCAATGCTCGAACAACCGTAAACATTATTTCATCATCAGGTTGAAGAAGGGATTGTTCAATTTTTTCAATTTCATCAGGGGGGTAAATTTCATTGTTGTCCAGACATGACGTTAATCCATCCTTATCTATATCGCACATTCTAATTGCCTTCTGAATTACCTCTTCAAAATTTCGGCCAATAGCCATTACCTCTCCCACTGATTTCATTGTACTCCCTAGCCTCCGCTTAACACGCTCAAATTTCTGAAAATCCCATCGGGGCATTTTCAAAGTAATATAATCAAGAGAGGGCTCAAAGCAAGCAGTAGTAACTTTGGTTATTGTGTTAACCAGCTCTGGTAAAGCATACCCAAGACCAATCTTTGCAGCCATGTATGCAAGTGGGTATCCAGTAGCTTTACTAGCTAAAGCAGATGATCTCGAAAGTCTTGCATTGATTTCAATGGCACAATATTTTTCAGAAGTCGGATCTAGACCAAACTGAATATTACATTCTCCGATTATATTACACTGAGAAGCAGCCCTCTGTGCCGCAGAGCGGAGTTTATGATATTCGATATTGTTGAGAGTTTGAGATGGCGTAACTACAATGTTATCTCCTGTATGAACTCGCATTGCTAAGACATTTTCCATATTGCAAACAACTGCATTATTTCCATGGCTGTCACGCATTATTTCGTACTCGATCTGCTTCCAGCTTCCAACATATTTTTCAACTAAGACCTGACGGACTACACTGAGGGTCAATCCACGCTGCACAATTTCCTCTAATTCGTATTCATTGTAGGCGACGCCACCGCCTTTTCCCCCAAGGGTGTAGGCGACACGAATAATAACTGGAAATCCTATTTCCTTAGCAATTTCCCTGGCCTCTGTTAGAGAATACGCCGGAGCACTAGGCAGAACAGGGACGTCACTTTTCTGCATTGCCTCCTTGAATAGCTTCCTGTCCTCTGTAATTCTGATGCTATCTATTTGTGTACCCAGGACCCTTATTCCATATTTACCTAGGATCCCTTCTCCCTCCAGAGACACTCCACAGTTGAGTGCGGTCTGTCCTCCGAAACTCAACATGATAGAATCTGGTCTCTCTTTTTCTATAACCTTTTGAACATACATCGCATTGATAGGCAGTATGTACACTCTATCGGCAAATCTGCTGTCGGTTTGGATTGTAGCAATGTTGGGATTAATTAGAACGCTTCTTACATTATCTTCTCTTAATGCTTTAAGGCACTGTGAACCGGAGTAGTCAAATTGACGGTCAGACTTAATGACTTTCGCCCGCTTCTCCGATCTTAATCGCGCCGCTTCCAATAACAAGAACTTTTCTTATTGTATCATGCTTGGGCAATTTTTCCTCCGTACAATTTGCCATCATTATTTGTTTGTTTCAGACCATCTTTCTCTACATATTTGTCGCTGTTCTCTATCAATTTCTTAAACCTATCAAACACAAATGTGCAGTCGTAAGGTCCTGGAGAAGCCTCGGGATGAAATTGAACTGCTATAATTGGTTTTTTTTCATGTTCTATACCTTCTACAGTAGTATCGTCAATATTTGAAAACCATTCTCGAAATCCACTGCCTTTCAGGCTCTCCGGGTCAATTCCATACCCGTGATTCTGGGATGTGATATAGGTTTGACCATTGTTTAAATCCTTACAAGGTTTATTTTGTGCCCTATGCCCAAATTTCAATTTATAAGTTTTAGCGCCCGCGGCAAGAGCCAATATCTGATTTCCCAGACATATGCCAAGTGTTGGAGTGGAGCTATCGATCAACTTGGCTGCAGTCTTAATTGTCTCTGGACAACGTGTGGGATCCCCCGGTCCGTTGCTAATTATAACACCTGCAGGTTCATATTTCATAATCTCCTCTATAGGAGAGTCCCAAGGTAGTATAACGGCTCTATATCCAGACTTTATGATGTTTCGTATTATGCTATATTTTGTTCCAGTATCTAAAAGCACAATGCAGTTATCCATTATATCTCCATACTGACGAGCATTACGCACCGATACCTCGGCCATAAAATTTCTGCCCTCATACCTTTCGATATCCATCAGCTCTGATAATCGCGTGTCATCAGTTAACCGATTTTCGGATACAGATACTGCCCCCATCATCACTCCTCTAGCTCTCAATTTCTTCGTTAGCTCTCTTGTGTCGATTCCAAAGATTCCCGGAATTCTTTCCTCGTAAAGCCACTGATCCAGAGTTTTGATACAGGCCCAATGACTAGCGACGCTCGATAACCTATGGATCAGTAGTCCCTTCACTTGAATCCTGTCTGATTCGAAGTATTTTGGAAGGCCGTAGGAATCCAGTATCTTCTTGCTAGGGACCCCGTAATTCCCGATAAGTGGATAGGTTATACATACGATTTGCCCCCTGTATGATGGATCGGTTAGTGTTTCTGTATACCCTACCATACCCGTATTAAAAACCACCTCACCCGCATTATCATAAGGATATCCAAATCCGATGCCTGGATATGAACTTCCGTCATCAAGCATCAGTTTGGCCTTATAGCCACTATACAATTTCTCTAGTGTAGGAATTTTTAACCCAAAAATAATTTCTAAAATGGGAATTTAAGTGTTACACTTGATGGCACAAGATATCATTTCCGCATACATAGTATGGAGTCGGTTTTTCGACTAATGTAAGTGAAATAATTCATAATGAGGCCAAGGGATAATATCTACGGTATCTGCTGCTGTGGACTTAGTTTAACCAGTTAGCTGGTATATCCTGGTACATCCCATTTGGTAAAACTCTTCTAATTGAGATTGGCAGCGCTTTGGCATATAGCTCCAGGGACGCTAGAGCTACTGAATCTTTAATTTCCTCCGGAATTTTCAAAAGTGCAGGAGCTCCTAATGATAATTGCAATGACCTCGCCCCTGTTATCCTTGCTCTCTCAAATCTTGTAAGCGATGGAGGACCTACCAAAACTTGCTTTCCGCTAGGAATTATCTCTCGGAGTTGGAAATCAATCTCGGTATATGTAACAACTTCGTCTTCTGGACGAGAACTTTTCTTAATCTCCTGTGAGCGTTCTTGCTGATCTGTTTTTCTCTCAACAAGGGTTTTGACAGGGCTCCTCTTGGAGGCGTTGCGAGAATTTACTTTGCTCCTGTCCGAAGTAGCCTTCTTGGCAGGTTTTTGTTTAGGTTTTGTAACCCTGGTAGATTTTTGTTTTGGTTGTGTAGTCTTCTTGTGGGGATTGGACTTACTTGAAGATTTTACTACCAAGAACACTGCAAAAGATAATAAATATATAATTAAATGTTGCGAATTTTGCAAATACCGATTAGGTCGTTTTAATTTATATTTTGGTATTAATTCTCATGTCGTGCTAGAGTGTAATCAGAATGGATGTAGGTTCAATTTCGAAGGTCAAAGTAATTCTTGAAATTTCAGGAAAAGGTGTTTCCCAAGGCCACATAGTACGTCATCTCTCTCCTCTAACTTCTTTGGCAATACTGAAGTCATTGCCAATCCAGAGAAGAGCAAACAAGTTCAAAGATAGATTTGTATACATAGAAACGGAGCTAGCTCTGGGGCGAGAAAAACAAAGAACTAACTTTAAAAGGGGTGATTTGGCATTCATGACTTTTCACGGTTCAGTATGTGTATTTCTAAATGATACCATTTCTACACCAATGAATCCACTAGGGGTGGTAACAACCCATCTAGAGATGCTAGAGACAATCGTACCGGGAGACCTGATTACCATAAATCGGCAATCTTAAGTTCAAATCCAGCGATCGTATTATCAGAGCAACATATTTTTCAATCAGCTTAGGAATTGTGCATCAACAAACAGTCACTCTTATTTAATCAACTTGTATACCCAATGGCCACTATATCCGCCGATATTAGATAGTACTCCTTTTGATTCTAACGATCTTATGAAGTTGTTCGCAACTGATACTTTAACACCAGCGGCTCTAGCGAATCCTTGTGCCGTAATAGCCCGCATGCCCTGAAGTGTCTTTCTACCCTGGGCCTCCTCCACGAATACTGCAAGCTTTTGTTTTTGTCTCCCCTTATCTTCCATCTTGTTGGCATTATCTACCCCTTCCTTCTTTTTATCTCCAGCTGCATTTGAACCTGCTCTTTCAGAAGAGGCACCGGATTTCTTTTTGTTTGTTCCCATGCGGTTATAGTGGCTGATTCATTTTATAAGTTATTCTCATCCTGAAAATCATAGCTGATGAAAACAAATATGAGTTGACTCCCTCCATCATATTCTTGCATACGTATGAACTAACAACGATGTCGAATGTAAAAATTGATTATCTGATGACCAAATATGGTATTATCTATTAGAATAATTTCAGTTGTGATAAGGTCATTTTGAAATAAGCCTAGAGAATTGCCTGCAATGCATCCATCGAATTAATCTGTTTGAAAAGTCGAGAATCTGTTGGGATATGATCATATTTGACAGACATTTATTCTATACTCGTGAAATTATTTCCCGAAATGCTCCGCCTGAGAGAAGCCCCCAAAAACAATGGAATCCTATGACTATCAAGTATCCGACTGTGGAACTCGGCATAGAGAGATCTGACTTATCCCTTGCTACCTTATCTTCTGGTTCAAATTTGTTCCTGAAACATATCACTTTTAAATAGGTTTCAAAAATGATACCTATGGTCATAGGTAGAGAAATTCGACTAAATCGAATTTTGAAGGATGGAAAGATGTTGTGTATACCTATGGATCATGGAATAAGTAACGGTCCTATTATGGGGCTAGAGGATCCCCTAAGTTTGATCTATAAATGCGAACATGCCGGCCTAACCTGTGTTTTAGTTAATAAAGGTATCATAAGGGCCATGCCGAGACCAATCGGGATTGGTTTGATAGCCCATATGTCTGCCAGTACTTCTCTCGGTCCATCCCCAAATAAGAAAGTCTTGATGGGGAGAGTAGGGGAATCCATAAGACTTGGAGCCGATGCAGTTTCGGTTCATGTCAACATCGGTGCGAAGGAAGAACCGGACATGTTACATGATTTGGGACTTGTTTCAGATGAATGCACGGAGTGGAATGTTCCATTGGTAGCAATGATGTACCCAAGAGGGGAGAATATCAAGGATCCTTACAATGTCGAGGTCGTAGCCCACGCCGCAAGAATTGGTGGAGAGGCTGGAGCTGACATCGTCAAAGCAGTTTACACTGGTGATATTGATTCATTTAGAAAAGTCACAAAGGCATGTCCGGTACCCATAGTGATAGCAGGGGGTCCGAAGATTAATACTGATTATGAAATCCTAGAAATGTGTGAAAGTGCAATGAAGGCAGGCGCAAAGGGAGTGACATTCGGACGCAATATTTTCCAACACGAAAATCCGGTTTCCATCGTCCGCGCGCTGCGCAGGGTGATTATAGAAGGTGTAAGCCATGACGAGGCATTTGAGGTGCTCCGTAGTGCACAAGAGTAAAGAATTAGTGGTCAAGCCCACGAAATCCATCAGTGACATAAATGGTTTTCTCTCAAATATGAGAAGAAGCAATGTTAAACTTTTATATCTGGATCCTAGGCTTGTTGTCGGAACGGACTTTAAGACTATCTATCCTTCGGATCAAGCCGATATCGTCATATGTGAAACGATTGAAGAATTAAGGAGAATAAAGTTACTGAATAAGTCTTGCGGATTTGCAAAGAAGGTGTACAGTAATGATGATTTAGATGAGATTGTTACAGCGTCAGACATAGGCCCGGATCTAGTAATAATTGAGGCTACCGATTGGAAAATAATTCCGTTGGAGAATATTATTGCCAGGCTGCATAAATCAGGTACAAAAATTTACACTACTGCGAATAGTGTCGATGAAGTAAGAACGATGTTCTCAGTATTGGAATTAGGCACCGACGGGGTGATTTTCACAACTAACGATGAAAATCAGGTGAGTAAGTTAGGATCATTTTTGGAAAATGTCAACTTTCCACTTCAAGCTGCTAAAATAGTGGAAATTAAGGATGTGGGACCAGGAGAGAGAGTATGTATAGACACAGCCTCGATGCTCAAGACGGGCGAAGGATTACTAGTCGGTAGCAAAGCAAACTTCCTCTTCCTTATCCACAACGAATCTGTGGGTTCATCATTCACATCACCCCGTCCGTTCAGAGTAAATGCGGGAGCGGTTTACTGCTATACGCTGTTGCCTGACGGTAAAACAAAGTATCTCTCTGAAGTTGAATCAGGTGCCGAGGTTCTAATAGTTAACAAGGAAGGTGTGTCGCGGCAGGTAGTAGTAGGACGATCGAAAATTGAAACCCGGCCATTGCGTTTGATAAAGGCCGAAATAAATGGTGAACACGGCAGTATTATCCTCCAAAACGCAGAAACAATACGAGTAGTTACTAAGGAAGGATCATTAGTCTCGGTAACAGATCTAAAGGTTGGAAACGAAATCCTAGCCCATATGTTACGACAAGCCGGCCGCCATTTTGGGATGGAGGTTGATGAGTATATTCTAGAAAAATAAAAACGCTAGGTTTCATGTTAGGGAGGCAGATAATCTCTTTTTATCTGAAAGTTCAATATTTTAAAGTATGCCGAATATGCGTGGCTGACCTATTCAAGATCATGCTTCTTAATAGGAATTTTGTAGATCAAATCATCACAGGAGATTGCAAGATTGTCCTTTTAGAAATTCCTGCTGATTCTGTTCAACTAACCATTACTTCTCCTCCGTACAGAAACGCCATTGATTATAATCTGCATGTCTCTGGTAAGGGGCAGTACTTTAGAGGGAAAACTAAGATAGGAACTTCAGCTTACCTAGATGACATGTCTGAGATTTTCAACAATTACATTTATCGGGCAACTAAAGAGGGTGGGTATTGTTGTATTGTAATCGGCAACGAAGTAGTCAGTGGCACTATTCTGCCACTCCCTCATATGTTACTCTCAAAAATTGTCCAACCCGCAGGTAACTGGAGTCTTCATGAAGAAATCATATGGCACAAAGTAACTGGTGGAACCAACAGGTACGGCTCGTTTGTCATCAATCCTTATCCAAAATACTATAGAGCAAATATCATGCATGAATTTGTTTTGGTGTTGCGGAAAGGAGATGTTACAAGCGGAAGAACAAATAAAGGAGAAACATTACCAGCTACTCACGAGGAATGGACAAAAGAAATAGCAAATTCCATCTGGCATGTTCCGCCAGTTCCTCCTGGATTTATTGATCACCCTTGTCCTTTTCCAGAGGAAATTCCTTATCGTCTAATGAAATTGTATTCTTATGAAAATGATGTTATACTGGACCCATTTAACGGCAGCGGACAGACTACTAAGGTCGCCTTTAATTTTAACCGTCGCTATATTGGCATTGAAATAATGGAACAATACAATAGGCTGGCTTTAAGTCGCCTTGCTAAGGAAAAGATTCACATAAGACCAGAAGCACTAATCGCAAAGTGGAAAAAAATCCCATCTCATTATAAGAACTTGGGTTAAGTCGTAGAAAGTGCGCTAAAACTCATTTTCTCAGTTGCTGATTTCTACTGGCCAAATACCGATTACGTTCCCAAAAATCTGCCTACGTCCAATAATAAAAACATTTTTTGGCCGAAGTGACAATGAAACAAATAATGCATTATCATATAATGAGACTGATTTCAAACACATATTCTTACCAAGTCCAATTGAATCATGATTTACTTTTTGAGAATAGAAGAGCGTATTTTATAAATGACCAAAAACAAACGACCTTGATTGGCAAGAATTTGTGGATCGATAGGGGCCAAAAGTGTTGATGGTCTAAGAAGCCAGATAAGGAAGGCTTTTACTTTGGGAGCAGACTACATAGAGATCCGTTTCGATTTTCTTAAAACTTCGGATATAGAACATGCTATAAGAATTGCCGAGTCAACAAAGGCTAAGGCAATATTTACATTAAGGTCTGCGCGAGAAGGAGGGAAATTCAAAGGAACCGAGAATGAAAGAGTTGAATTGTTGGAAAAATTGTCTATGGCTAGACCAATGCTTCTGGACGTTGAGTATCGTACCATCAAAAATAACAATTACTTGGCAGATTTTTTGACAAGCCAGCAAACACCTATTCTTATATCTTGGCATGACTTCAAATGCACCCCCCCAAAAAATCGATTGCTAGACGTCCTAAACGGAATGAAAATATATAGTAATTATGCAAAAATAGTGACAACAGCTAGGGAAACACATGACGCATTGCGAGTACTTGATCTTTATGAGGGTGTTACAGGATTAGAGTTGATTGCCTTTGCTATGGGCGAGTTTGGTGTTATCTCGAGAATTCTCTGCACTATGATAGGCAATGCGCCATTCACATACACGTCAGTAAGCAGTAATACGGCTCCCGGTCAACTAGACCTTAGTCGCATGAGAAGGTTGTTTGACAGAATTAACTCAATTTGTTATTCCAGACCAAATGCAAAATAAAGATAATAACAAAACATATTGTATCATTGGCGATCCTATTCAACACTCACTTTCGCCGGCAATGCAAAATGTTGCATTCAATAAGCTAGGACTGAATAGCACGTATATTGCATTTAGAGTCAAGAAGGATGAGCTAAAGGAATCTATTGAATCCCTCCGCGCTATCGGGGTGTCTGGATTCAATATCACGGTGCCACACAAGGTTGAAGCGATGAAATACCTTGATGAGCTTGACATCAGCGCACGCAGAGCAAACGCAGTAAATACTGTACACAACGTGGGAGGTGTACTAAAGGCATACAACACAGATATCTATGGTTTTATTCATCCCTTGCATTTACGCAAGATTAATTTTGACGGAATGAAGGTACTTCTGATCGGAGCCGGGGGTGCTGCGAGGGCTGCATTGGCAGCGCTTGCAGATGAAAATGGAATTTCGGAGGTAAACATAGCAAACCGCTCAGAAGGAAATGCAAGACTTTTATTGGAAGTATCTGTTCCCTTTGGTCTGAATTGCAAGATTGTACCATGGGAAAAAATACCCGTATTTTCCAAGACGGCAGAACTGATTGTGAACGCAACTACCGTTGGAATGAACAGCGAACCTAGTGTAGTCGAACATCAGAATATAAAGAAACATGCAATAGTCTACGATATAGTGTACAAACCTGTACACACCGCCCTCCTAGAAAACGCGAAACAGGCCGGAGCAGAAGTAATATATGGATACGAGATGCTGCTCTATCAAGGCGCGAGGTCATTTGAAATATGGACTGGAATATCTGCTCCAATCGATGGTATGAAAAAAGCGTTACTTGGAACCGTAGGTGAAGTTTGTTAAATACTAAGGTTCGATCAACTGTACATGGTGCAATATCGTTAGTTAATGCGATTGCTACTGGTTGTGGATCGGCCCTAGGCATTTCTTTGAAGGTAAGAGTCGAAGTGGAATTACAAGAGGGCAACGGAATACTATTTCAACCCGAAGGAGGAACTCCCTTGCTCAGAAATATAATTAATAGAAGTCTCCCAAAAGAAATAACAAAAAACAACCTATTAGTTATAAAGGTAGACTCACAAATTCCAGCCGGGATGGGTCTGAAAAGTTCCAGCGCAGTATCAAGCGCTACCGCGCTAGCCTGTAATGCCCTTGTTGGAAATGAACTAGACGACAAGATTATTCTGAATTTGGCAGTACGTGCTTCACTAGATGCCGGAGTTACAATAACTGGAGCATATGATGATTCTACCGCATGTTATTTTGGAGGAATTGTAGTAACTAATAACTACGAATATGAACTTATCCAACGAGAAGAGGCACCAGCCGATTTATACGCTGTGGTATTTCTCCCGAATAATAACAGATACGGAAATATTCGTAATCTGTACTTATTTTCAGACCTCTTTATTGATGCATTTAACCTAGCCAAGTCTCGACAATATTGGAAGGCCATGAAATTGAATGGCTTACTTACTGCCTCTGCATTATCCGGCGACTACAAACCCATTTTGACGGCCTTACAGAGAGGAGCGTTGTCAGCTAGTATCTCAGGAAATGGTCCATCTATAGCTGCTGTCACGTATAAAGAACACATAGATGACATTACACAAATATATGATAAATATAATGGTGTAACTCTTGTTTCCAAAGCCAATAATAATAAGGCAAGTTTCGAAGTAATAGTTGATTAGTATTCGAATAGAAAAGTCAAGAATTAGCGGTACGCTACGATGTCCATCAAG